>VGGM01000157.1 GCA_016868515.1 Bacteroidota bacterium
TTACGGCCTTCTTGCTATTACCGGTGTGCGCTGGATATGGCTGATCGTACTGTTGCGCCGGTATACCGATATGACAGTTTCGGTAAAATTCATCAGGGAGCATCTGCATTTCGGAGCGCCACTCATTCTCTCATCGATGATCAGTGGTTCGGGTCAGTATATTGACGGCCTTATAATTGCAGCCTATTTTGATGACCCTGAGGTATTTGCCGTTTTCAGGTATGGCGCGAAGGAGTTTCCTCTTGTGCTTCTTCTGGCCAACGGCCTTAGCAATGCAATGCTCCCGGAATTCTCTACCCGACCTAGAATGGCTGAGTCACTGAAGATACTCAAGGCAAAGTCGAAGAGATTGATGCATTATCTTTTTCCAGCCTCAATGGTGATGATGTTAACGGCACGATGGCTCTTTCCGCGCATGTTTACCCCCGAGTTCATGCGGAGTGCCGATATATTCCTGATTTACATCGTCCTTGTTATACCCCGGCTTGTGTTTCCCCAGACTATCCTTATAGGACGAAAGAAAACGAGGGTTACAATGGTGGCTGCAATTATTGAGCAGGTAATAAATATACCTCTCAGCCTCTTCCTGGTACAATACTACGGTGTTGTAGGTGTGGCCCTGGCTACCTTCATTGCCTACACCCTTGAAAAGGCAATGCTTGCCTGGTACCTGTGGTACAGCATGAAAATCAAACCAGCAGAGTACATCCCGCTGGTGACATTCTTCGTCTATTCAACCCTGCTGATCGTCTTGTTTGTCCTTATCGACCACAGGATTATCAATCTCCGCTGATTGTTATCACAACAGGGGAACCGGGGCCCGAGTAAAAAAGTAACTATATTTGCAGACCCCTGAACAGGGGTGAGCATATTGATTCATAAACAGTTTGGTGATAATGGCAGCAGACAGGGAGTTGCAGAACTACTTCAGCAGGTTCAGAAAAGAGATAATCGGTATTGATGCGACCTACACCACGCCTTACGGAGAGCAGAAGCTTGTATACTGCGACTGGATAGCCAGCGGAAGGCTTTACGCTCCTCTTGAACGCATGATGAGTGAGATAATTGGCCCCTTTGTGGCAAACACACATACCGAGACAAGCGAATCGGGTTCCAGAATGACCTGGGCCTATCATAATGCCCATAGGCTGATAAAGGAACATGTAAATGCCCGTCCCTCAGATGTTATTATTACAGCAGGTCCCGGCATGACTACCGTGATAAATAAATTGCAAAGGATTCTGGGTCTTAAGGGCTGTAATACCCGGAACAATTCAGTTTGCCGGAAGAAAGACGATCACCCCGTGGTTTTCCTGACTCATATGGAGCATCACTCAAACCAGACGTCGTGGTACGAAACTATTGCCGATGTTGTGGTGCTGGAACCCGATGACAACCTGCTTGTCGATCCGGAAAGCCTCAGGCGTGAACTGAAGAAATATGAAACCCGGAAGTACAAAATAGGCTCATTTACAGCCTGTTCAAATGTTACCGGTGTAATAACCCCATACCACCAGCTGGCCAGGATAATGCACGAATCCGGAGGAGTATGTTTCATCGATTTTGCTGCTTCGGCTCCCTACCACAATATCAATATGCACCCCGATGATCCCCTGGAGAAGCTTGATGCAATATTCTTCTCACCACATAAATTTCTGGGTGGCCCCGGCTCCTCAGGAGTACTGATTTTCGACTCTTCGCTTTATAAAAGTGAGGTACCCGACCAGCCGGGAGGTGGTACTGTTGACTGGACCAACCCGTGGGGTGGATATAAGTATGTTGATGATATTGAGGCCCGTGAAGACGGCGGAACTCCAGGGTTCCTGCAGACGATAAGGGCTGCACTCGCAATAGAAATCAAAAACCAGATGGGGACCCGCAATATAAAGGAACGAGAGAATCAGCTTCTCGCGAAGACTTTCAACGGGTTAAGGGCAATAGAAGGGGCTCATATCCTTGCCGGTAACGTCTCCGACAGGCTGGGTGTTGTATCTTTCTACCTCGAGAATGTGCACTATAACCTGGTTGTAAGGCTTCTGAGCGACATGTATGGTATTCAGGTCAGGGGCGGTTGTGCTTGTGCTGGAACCTATGGCCACTTTCTCCTCGAGGTGAGCCAGGAACAGAGCCGTGAAATAACCAGAAAGATTAGCGGTGGCGACCTTTCTGAAAAGCCCGGCTGGGTCAGGCTCTCACTTCACCCAACCCTGACGGATGAGGAGATTGACCTGTTTCTTCTGGCTATAAGTGAGATTTCGGCAAATGCCCGGATGTGGGAAAAGGATTATATTTATCATCCCCGTTTAAATGAATACATTCACAAGGATGACCGGGGGGCGTCAAAAAGTATTGTAAATTCATGGTTTAGCTTGTAAATGATTACTATGCAGGCAATTGTAGTCTCAACTGGAAAGACCGAACGGGAGTTTATTGAATTCCCGAAACGCCTCTACAGCGACGACCCGAATTGGGTTTGTCCGCTCGACTCAGAGGTAAGGTCCCTCTTCACTCCATCGGGTAACAGCACATTCAGGCACGGAGAGGCTGTCAGGTGGATACTTACTGACAGTGGCGGTAAAACTATCGGCAGAGTTGCCGCATTTATCGATAAGATCCGATCCTCTGCCCAGTCTCAGCCGACCGGCGGGATGGGGTTCTTCGAAGTCATTGAAAACCGTGACGCAGCCTGGTTGCTTTTTAACACTGCCGCAGACTGGCTTAAGGAAAGAGGCATGGAGGCCATGGATGGTCCGGTAAACTTCGGAGAGAATGAGAGCAACTGGGGACTGCTGGTAGAGGGATTCACACATCCCGGAATAGGGATGCCTTACCATAAAAAATATTATAAGGCATTCTTCGAGGAGTTTGGCTTCAGAAACTATTTTGAACAGTATTCATATCACCGCGATATCGGCTCGGTTGAGGTTTTTCCGGAAAGGTTTATGAAGATTGCAGAGTGGATTTCCAGGAGACCCGGGTATTCCTTCAGACATTTCAGGTATTCCGAGAGAAAGAAATTCGTCAACGACCTTGTCGAAATCTATAACACAACCTGGGCATCGTTCAAGGAAGACTTCACTCCGCTTGAGACAGGGTTGCTTGAAGCAAGCCTGAACAAGGCGAAGGCATTTATCGACGAGGAACTGATATGGTTTGCCTACCATAATGACAAGCCGGTGGCCTTTTACGTTATTTTCCCCGACCTGAATATGATACTGAGACACCTTAACGGAAAACTCCACCCTCTGAATATGTTAAGGTTCCTGTGGTACAAGAGGAGGCATGAGATGACCCGTATCAGAGCCCTGGTTGCCGGAATTGTACCCTCACACCAGAACAGCGGAATAGAATCGGCAATCTTTTACCAGCTCTACAAGGTGTTCCGGAAGAAGAGATACTACAAGGAGCTTGAACTATCATGGGTGGGCGACTATAACCCGAAAATGATCTCAATATATGAGGCTATCGGTGCAACAAGGGCCAAAACCCATATTACCTACAGGTACATGATTAACAAGGATTTAACCTTCAGGAGATTCATAGAGGAAAAGTCGGCTGCTGCCAATGGGGTCGACGGGAAGAGTGAGTGATTATTTTTTTCCCCCCGGTTTTGTATTTTTCAATATTGTTGGTTAACTTTGCAAACATTTTTCAGGGATATTTATCAATTAGGAAAAACACACAGAAATGAAAACAGATATTCACCCGGCAAATTACAGGTACGTAGTATTTCAGGATATGTCGAACGGGCATTCGTTCATCAGCAAGTCGACAGCACAAACACGCGATACTATCAAGTGGGAAGATGGCAAGGAGTATCCCCTCATTAAGCTGGAGATCTCGAATACGAGCCATCCGTTCTACACCGGCAAGATGAAGCTTGTTGACACCGCCGGAAGGGTCGACAAATTCATGAACCGGTATAAGGATCATGGAAAGAAAAAGTAACCTGATCGGAAATAATATTCTTAATCCCGGGCATTATAATGATCCCGGGATTTTTTTCAGCATAAATGTGTAATTTTGACATCCCGGAGAGAGACTGATGGACAGAAAGATCAATATAAACATTGAACATTTGCTAAATCCCGATGATGAGGGGGAGCACAGGGAGATGATGCCCATAATTACTGATGGCGACGACAGTGAACTCGAGAATGTTGAGATCCCGGAGTTGCTGCCACTGCTGCCTCTCCGGAACAATGTCCTTTTTCCGGGTGTGGTACTTCCAATCTCCATTGGCAGGCCCAAATCGGTTCAGCTTATTAAGGATGCCTATCGCACCGAAAAGCAGATAGCCACATTTGCCCAGAGAGACCCTGATACCGATGACCCGGCCCCTGCCGATCTGCATCCAACCGGAACCCTGGGGCAGATTGTAAAGCTGCTGGAAATGCCCGACGGCTCCACTACGGCTATAATCCAGGGAAGGACACGAATAGAACTGGCTGAGATTGTTTCATCCGACCCTTACTTTATGGCCAGGGTGGAACCAAGGCCTGAGGCCCGGCCTGTAGCTCATAACAAGGAGTTTGATGCAATTGTCGGATCGCTGAAGGATCTGTCGATGCGGATCATCAAACTAAACCCGAATGTAAACCCCGAGGCATCATTCGCCGTTAAGAATATCGAAAACAACACATACCTCATTAATTTCATCTGCAGCAACACCGACATAAAAGTGGCTGACAAGCAGCGCCTGCTTGAATCGAACAGCCTTCGCGACAGGGGTTTCCTGCTGCTCGAATACCTTGTAAAAGAGGTTCAGCTGCTCGAACTCAAGAACGAACTTCAATCGAAGGTGAAGATTGATATCGACCAGCAGCAGAGGGAATACCTGTTGCATCAGCAGATGAAGACAATTCAGAACGAACTTGGAGGCAATCCCCTTGAAAAGGAGATTGAGGAATACAGGAAGAAGGCGAAAGAGAAAAAGTGGAACGACGAC
>VGGM01000158.1 GCA_016868515.1 Bacteroidota bacterium
AAATACCTCTTCTCCAGACTCCCGGTACTGATCTCAAAGCCGGCTGCAGCCAGTTCACGGTGATTCCTGTTAACAGCCTCTATAAGCGAAATCAGTTCGTCACCATGAATGCCTTCCGGCCTGAATACTGTAAAGTGAATGTTATCGTCCGAGAAAAACCCGAGATCCTCAAGTGTGTTTCTGCAGCTTTTCTCCCATTCCCTGTCGCGAAACGACCTTTTAAGAATAAACCTTCCACCCTCATTCCTGAATCGTGTGAAACAACTCCGCGCATCGTTATCGAAAACCGTCGTGCCTGAGTATCCGTAACTGATCACTATGGCCGGAAATCCTCTGATGGTATTTTCAACCGACAGGATCGCCTTTTTCGAGGGTTCAGCAAC
This sequence comes from Bacteroidota bacterium, assembly GCA_016868515.1. GTDB lineage: Bacteria > Bacteroidota > Bacteroidia > Bacteroidales > VadinHA17 > SLNP01. Next base: position 384 of record VGGM01000158.1, read on the forward strand.
CTGCACATCAAACCCCCGTGCTTCAAACCTGTAGTTCGTAACTGCATTCAAAACAAAGGTGCTGAAGTATTTCTCCTCGGCTGCAGGAGGGATGGTAACGTACTCCCGTGTCAGAAACGGCCTTATCTTAGCCGAATCAAGGTCTCTCACAAATACTACCCTGTCGCCGTGCCTGATTACACATGGCATATTGATAAGTATTTCCGTCGCCTGGCCAAAAAGCACCAGTTCGCGGTTGTCATGGAGTACCGAAAGGCTGTACCTTGTGCCTTCTGAAGTGCGTTCAAACCTGAACACACCATCTGCGCTACCCTCGCACACCTTCAGAATATCGTCGGAGTGGAAATTCGTGGTCCTGATCTTCTGGTGCAGAAATGGAATGCCCTCTTCGAGGATTATTCTCAGAACCTTAAGCATTTTCCCCTCAATATAGGGCCTTATAATACTGTCGGCTTTTTCCCTTGGCAGGGTTTCAGTGAACTTCCTCACACTTGTCTCTTTCGAGAATAGCCTGTACAGATTCTTCTCCGAATAGTCGTTGATAAGCTTTACTACCTCACGTTCTTCCGGTGTCAGCATGCCCAGAATGCCAGTACCGGGGTATGGCGACAGTGGTTCCCTGATGGTGATAAACCTTCTGCCCGGTTCCTTCTCGAACGTGTATGGCAGAAGAACAGCACCCCATGTCCGGTGATGCACCAGAACCACAGTAAAACCCGTAACTCTCTCTCCCTGTTTTTCTGCCCCAAACATCGGCCCCGAAATAATCTGCAATAATGGTTAATGTTACACTATTTTCAAAATAAATGTGACTATTGAAAATTAATTTATCGTTTGCCGGCATGCTGATGCAAACAGTGATGCGGTTAATGTGCAGCGCTGCAGGGAGAAAGAAATTTATTACATTTACAACCTTATTGAAGGAACCGAAACATACACTAAATGATGAAGAGAATTGCAGCCGCAGCTATCCTGCTTGCCCTGGTAGCCGGGATATCGGCCCAGAGAATTGAACTCTCAACGGGATGGAAGGCTAAAAGAATAAGCGAAACCGGTTTGTCGGGCGAGGAACTTACTCTCGATTTCCTTCCCGATTCTTCATGGCTGAATGCTACAGTTCCCGGCACAGTTCTTACAACACTCATCAACAACCAACTGGTTCCCGATCCCTTCATTGGTCTCAATAATGCCGTTATCCCCGATATATCAGAGGCGGGACGTGATTACTACTCGTGGTGGTTCCACAATACCTTTTTCTCTCAGGAGTTCCCCTCAGACCAGAGACTATGGCTTGAACTGCGCGGTGTAAACTACTTCTGCGATGTTTATCTGAACGGCCATAAGGTTAACCACGAAACCCATGCAGGGATGTTCCTGAGACAGCGCTACAATGTTACACGGTATATAATACCCGGTGGTTCCAACATGCTGGCAGTGGCGGTGCGTCCGCCCGATCCGGCCGGCATCCCGAACGGAGGACAGGGTGGCGACGGCACCATTGCAAGGAGTGTTACCATGCAGTTTACCGCCGGCTGGGACTGGATTGAACCCGTAGCCGATCGCAATACTGGCATTTGGGACAAGGTTGAAATTGCAATTACAGGTGCTGTCGACCTCAGGAATCCACAGGTAAGATCAAGAGTGCCGGGAGTAAGAGACCCCGGTGGTATCCAGGCACCCGCAGAATTGACTTTCTCGGCTGAACTTGAAAACACATCAGGATCGGTTATGGAAGGTCTTCTCGGTGTGCAAATGGCTGAGGGAAAAGTGACAGAAAAGGTAAAGATTAAACCAGGCGAGACAATAACCGTCACTACAAAACCGCTCAGAATTAAACAACCAAGGCTATGGTGGCCCAACGGAATTGGTAACCAACCCATGTATGAGGCCAGATTCTATTTCCTTTCCGGAAAAGAAGAATACTCCGATGTTGAACAGGTCAAATTCGGCATCAGGGAGGTGTCGACTGAATTCGATGAGGAATCGGGCGGCAGGGTTTTCAGGGTCAACGGCCAGAAAATCTTTATAAAGGGTGGCAACTGGATTGCCACCGATGCCTTGTTAAGACTCTCACCCGAGAGGTACGAGCAGGAGGTGAAAATGCATGCCTCAATGAATATGAACATGATAAGGGTTTGGGGCGGTTCAATAACTGAACGGCCTGAATTCTACGAAGCATGCGACAGGTATGGAATTATGGTGTGGCAGGACCTCTGGATTACCGGCGACTGCAACGGCAGGTGGCCCGATCCGAAAAAAGCTGAAAACCAGGAAGCCAGACGAGGTTACCCCGATGACCACAACCTCTTCCTGAGGTCAGCAGCCGATCAGATTAAAATGCTGAGAAACCATCCCTCTCTGGTCATGTGGTGCGGAGGTAACGAATTCCCTCCCCCCCCCGGTATTGATGCCGCCCTGCGCGATTCAATATTCCCTGAACTCGATCCCGACAGGTTTTATCTAAGCGAATCGACAGGCCCGGAACTTATGACTAATATCTATGGCGGAACCGGTGATGGTCCGTATAATATAATGGAACCATCGTGGTTCTTTACCTTCAGGTCGTTTCCGTTCAACGCTGAAATAGGCTCGGTAGGGCTCCCCGAAATTGAAACGCTGAAGAAAATCCTCTCCCCGGGAGCATTAAAGGTTCCCGATGAGAATAATCCCGACCAGGAATGGAGGTTCCATAAGTATATCGGATACAGGGATTTTCCGGCCCGCTATGGCGATATAGAGGGTTTTAAGGATTTTGTGATTAAGGCTCAGATGACAAACTATGAGCAATACCGGTCTTTGCAGGAAGGACAGAATGCAAGAATGTGGGATTGGTACACGGGGATGCTCGTGTGGAAAAACCAGAATCCGTGGACATCACTCAGGGGCCAGTTCTACGATGTATGGCTCAGACAGAATGCCGCTTTTTACGGATATATGCATGCAGCAAAACCTTTGCATGTACAGGTAAACCTTGATGACACAACTCTCTGCGTGGTAAACGCAACTCCCCGCGAAAGACGCGAAAGCATAGTGGCATATACCGTCTATGACCTCACAGGCAAACCGCTGGCTTCCTATGATACCCTTATGACTCTGGCACCTAACAGCGTTGTAAGACTTGGCACGATACCTGTTCCCAAAGAAAAGGGTAAGGTTGTCTTCGTTAAGCTGACGCTGCAGAATAAAACCACCGGGATGATGCTCGATGAAAACATCCTCTGGATGGCAGCCGGAGATTCCGATTACCGGGCTCTTGCCGAACTTCCCAAAACAGATGTTGATGTGGAATGCCACAGAGTATCTGCATCAACCATCGATTTAACATTGACAAACAACAGTAAAACCCCTGCTCTGTTCACCAGGTTTTTTATTTCCGATGTCACAACCGGCGATGAACTGATCCCTGTTTACTACGAGGATAACTACGTAACACTAATGCCGGGAGAGAAAAAGTTTATCAGGGCTGACATAACAGCTGTTTCCGACCTCACTACCAACAAACCGCTGGTTGTTAAATGGTACGGTTATAATGTCAACCCATCATCAACTATCTTTTAACCCGCACCCCGCAACCCTAATCCCTGAACTCACCCCCGATGGTGGTGCGGTTCATCTTCTTTACTATGGCGCTGTAAATCAGTGCAGTTATAAAAGAGAACATGGCATATACAAGGGCCGGTTTTATCATGTCGGTACTGTGCAGTATGGTGTTCGCAACCAGGAAGGCAAGGGTGGTATTCTGCATCGATACCTCAATGCCGAGCGTGAATGAGGTACGGTATCCGAGACCGGGCATATAGCCGCTGAGAAAGCCAAAAATGAAACTCAGGGCATTGATGATAAGCATTACGGGAAGCAGCTTCAGAATCTCAGATATTGTAATTCCCGAGCCCCCTTCGCCCTCACCTGCAAACAACATCACTGCAAGGATAATGGCAAACAGAGTAGAGAAGATAATTTTCAGCGGGTATTCGAGCCTGGCTGCCAGGTTGCTTCTGAGGTGTTTCAGCAGCACCCCGGCCGAAGCAGGAATGATGGTCACTGTGAATATTTTCACAATGGTGTCAACTACCGGAAGATGGATATCCGTGGTGGTTCCCATAAATACCAGCAACCCGAGATTTACAACAAGCGGAATGGAAATCAGGGTGAGGAAACTGTTAACCGTTGTAAGGGATATTGCCAGGGCCACATTCCCCCGGAAAAGGTATGTAAGGAAACCTGATGTCGTTCCGCCGGGGCAGGAGGCCAGTATTATGATACCGGCCTGAAAAGCCGGAGGCAGCCCCGAAAAGTAAGCAGCTGCGAACGCCAGTATCGGCAGACCGATCATCTGTGAAGCAAGCCCTATAATCATTGCCCGCGGATAGACGAATATTTTCCTGAAACTTGATGGAGGCACAGACAACCCTATGCCGAACATTATGAAAGCAAGCACTATGCTTATGAGAAGATCGGTGTTTATACCCATGATTTTGTTTTCTGCCCGTTAGATTCTTTTTACCCTCACCGCAGAAAGTTTGAAAGGAGCAATCTTGCTGTAAGGATCGAGTTCA
>VGGM01000159.1 GCA_016868515.1 Bacteroidota bacterium
AGTTTTTTGAGGAAGTTGACCGGGATATTGACAAGGATGTTTTTGTTGAGTGATTCGATCCGTACGAGCATGCGTTTACGGTCGCCGCTGCTTACCAGTTCGCCGGTGAGACCTTTACAGGCGCCGGCGGTCACCTCAACCTGTTGTCCCCTCTCGAAAAGCTCCTCTACAAGCTCAACTTCGGCGTCGCTGTTGACAAGAAGCTTCAGATTGTCTATTTCACGTTGCGTTACCGGTGAAGGGAGTCCGGTTATATTAACAAATCTTACCACCCCCTCGGTGCGATAAACCTTCGGGAAGAATTTACTCCAGGTGCGAACGAAAATATAAGAGGGGATCAGCGGTTTTTCGACAATCTTTTTCCTGTCGCTCCACTGTTTCAGAGTCTTCTGAACAGGCAGGAATGTTTCAATACCAATGTCGATCAGCCTGGCGAAGACCATCTTCTCGGCTTTGGGGCGTGTGTAAACTGCGTACCACCTCTCTTCGCGTATATCTGTCTTTACGTTCTTTTCGGATGGTTCCATTGTAGTAGAGCAAACAGGGTAAAGATAGGAAAAAGGCATGGAAAAAGTGGCGTAATGGCGTAATGACGTAGGGAAAAAGGGCGTAGAAGGCATAGAAGGCGTAAAGGGGAAGGGCATAAGAGACGTAAGGGACGTAGGAGACGTAATGAATTGAGGGTTTACGGGAGCGTGCTTACCCCGGTGGTGTACATGTGTCAATTATTTTTAATTTTATGGCTGTTCTGCAGCCAATCTGCAGCAGCTCCATAATATGAAGATTGAGAGCATACTTGTTCACACCGGTCAGCATTACGATGAACGGATGTCGGAGACATTCTTCAGGGACCTGGGGAAAACAGCAATGCGGTGTGTGAAGGCGATATTCCATAAAAAAGTGTAAATTTGGTAGGATTTAGATCAAGCTTTGTTTTTTTCAGGTATATATTCGTTATTGAGGGGCAGCAACTGGTTGGGTTTTTCTTTGAAACAGACCTATATGAAAGCACTGATTACGAAGTACCGGATAACGGGGGTGTTGATTAGTATCCTCGTAATTACGGGTTGCAAGACGGGCAACCTTAAGGAACAGATAGCTGATCTTACATCAATTCAGGCGAAGCTTGCATATGAACAGGATTCGCTTAGAAGGCTTATAATCCGGAAAAGCAATGATCTTGCAGCTCTTGCCGGAGACACTGCAGAATTAACGGCCCGGGTAACGAACCTTGAGTCAAAGAACAATCAGCTGGCGACAAATAGCGCATTGCTGTCAGTTAAACTTAAGGAGGTTGAATATACAGCATCAACGACCATAACAAGAGGTGATTCACTCACCCGGAAGAATGACTCCCTCAGGAAGAAGATTGAGTCCATGCAAAACAGGCTAACAGTAATTGACGGTGAGCTGGCATCATCGCAGAAGGCCAGGGAGCAACTTATTGAAGACCTGAAGAAAGAGGAAGAAAAAAGAATAACCGACTCTACAGCCATAGCTAACAAGCCCTTACCGGTTACGCCAAAGAACTACGGATGGTTTGTAAATACCACTGAAATTGGGGGTGCATTCGGCCTGGGAGGGACCACTATTGATTACTCAAAAATCATGTTCGGACTGACAAACGTGTTTGGTTATACCTTCGGCAAAAGCTTCTCTGGTGGGGTCGGAACAGGAGTTCATATCTACAGCGAGGGAGCTCTGGTTCCTCTGTACCTTGACTTCAGATACCATTTCAACGGCGAGCGGCACAATATGTTCCTGATTGCAGACGGTGGATGCCTGATAAATATAAAAGAGTTCACCTCAAGCGGGCTGTTTATCTATCCCGCTATCGGGTATAATCGCAGGCTGGGATCGCGCAATTCAATGCATGTGGCGATTGGTCCATTGATACAGACCATCCCCTCATACCGTAGATCGTCATTCGTCTGTTTTAAGGGGGGTGTAAGTTTTGCAGGGAAGAGGGAATTGCCTGAGCGCAAATGAGCTATTTAGGTTAAGAAGAAAGGGGGCACAGAAAAGAATTCCCTGCGCCCCCTGAAGATATAGTGTTTGTGCAATCTTATCGGGGTTTAATTGTTGCTCCTATCCTGAAATTGATAAATGATGCCCTGCTTGTCGGGCCCATTTGAATCAATAGTCCGGGGCTGATGTTAAATGCCACCTTGTGACTGGCAGCAAACCTTATACCGGGTCCGGCATTGATAAACATCTTTGTACCTGAATTCAGGTCATTCGGGTTTAGAAAGAAGCCACCGTCACCAAAGGCATAAAAAGTAACCGTACTGATTGAGAATCTGTATCGTATATCAATAAATAAAGGTATCAGCACACCATCTTCATAAACCGAAATACCGGTTCCTCCGCCAACAACGAGATACTGGTCAAACTGATATCCATGTATGGATGTAAACCCGAAGAAGTATTTTGAATATGGAGTCGAAGTCCCTCTTATTCCAAACCCGGCACCAAACTCGTTAACTGTAATATATCCCGGCAGTGTATTGAGGTTACGGTAGGGCTTATTAGAAAGCACCCTGCGTTGTGCCTCAGCGTATCCGGCAACAGCTATAAATAATATTGAAAGAAGTAATAACCTTTTCATCTACTTCAGAATTATCAGTATGCTAAGATATATAAAATATATATGATACGTTGAAATTAAGAAAAATGAACACGGCAGACTAAATCAATGAATATTATCGTGGTTTAAATGTTGCTCCCATCCTGAAGTTTATGAACGAAGCCCTGCTATCGGGTCCCATCTGTATCTGCAACCCGGGGCTGAAATTCAATGCCAGTGTTGGATTTAGAGTGAACCTGGCTCCGGGGCCGGCATTAACGAACATCATTGTTTTGGCATTCAGCTCTTTGGGATTGAGCAGGAATCCCCCATCGCCGTAGACATAGATTGTGAGATTGTCGACAAGAAGCCTGTAACGAAGATCGAGAAACAGTGGAATAACCGGGCCATCGTTATAGAGGAGCAATCCGGTGCCTCCGGCGATAACCATGGAACCATTCAGCTGATACCCGTGAATTGATGTAATACCATAGAAGTACTTTGAATATGGGAATGACTTTGAAGAAATGCCGATTCCTGTGCCAAATTCGTTAATAGTAATGTATCCCGGCCTTGTGTTTAGAACCATATATGGCATGTTTGGGAACACTCTTGACTGTCCGGATGCAGAGGTTGCGGCCAGAAGAAGAAAGATAATAATGGCAAAATGTTTCTTCATGACTAACTGTTTTACATTTACGAAGTTATGAAATTTTGTCTTATCCCCCTATAAGTTGGACAGATTTATCGAATGAAGATAGTACTTTTTCGTTGTAATTTTCATTCATCAACCGATAATCAAAGCTAGCCGTATCTCCGGATCTGTCAAGAGCAAGGCGAGTGTCGGCAAATTCCGCCACTCTTGACATATCCTCCGATACTTCCGCTGAAAGTTGCTTATCGGTTGATAATGACTGATAGTATTCATTCCACACTTGCATCGGGGTCTTTCTTTTCAGGCTTCCATGAAGCCGTCTATTGTTATAAAAGTCCATGTATGACACTATCGTTTGCTTTGACTCGTAGTAACTCTCAAAATCATAGCGGCTTATAACCTCTCTCTCAAAAATGCTGTGAAAAGCCTCAATATATGAGTTCTCTTCAGGTGTTGCAATGTGGGTGAACTCCTGGTGTGCCTCCAAACTGCGGAGGTATTGCCTTACCATATTTGCAATGAACTGGGACCCATTATCGTTACGTACAAATACTCCTTTCAACCCATACAATTGGTGAAGTCGCCCTAGCAGTTTTATGACATCTATCTTTCTTATGCTGCTCTGATAAATGTATCCGACAATTCGGCGTGTATAAACATCAATGACTGACAGGAGGTAATAATTCTTTCTTTCGCCTCTTACCCATACATACTTTATATCCAGACACAGGTACTCCATCGGACGACTGGCAGTTATCTTGCGGAACTTCACAAAATCCCTCTGGCCATGCGTGCTTATTACTTTTCCCAGTAACAGATTGCTCTCATCCATTAACCGATACACCTTCTTGTGATTGATAATATAGTCCATAGCCCTGAGCACAGCTGTTACATTCTGATACCCATAACATACAAACTCCGCACTGAGTATCTTTTTAATCTCTTCAACAACTTCAGTGTTGCTGACTTCTGTCCCATCTCTCTTTGTGGTGGTTGTACTCGTGGGTATTCCTTTGCGATTATTACTTGGTTTGTAGTAATAGCTGCTGCGGGGATAGTTTACCCATTTAACAAGCTCTTTCATTGTCGTACTGCCCTGATATTGTTTGATAACGCTCACCTTGTCTTCGATCCGATAGGAGTTTTTTTTAGAAGCTCTGTTTTAACCTCTATCTCAAGAGCCTGCTTGGCGACTATACGCTTTAGCCGTTCATTCTCAAGCTCCAGTGCCCGTAGTTCCGGATCTGTCCTCCTGTGCTTATCCCGTAATCCGTGAATGCCTTCAGAAAGATATTTACGTTTCCAGCGGGCATAAAGAGAGGGCGCTATGTGATACTTCCGGGTAGTAGCTGCCTGTCCTTCCCGCTCTCCTTCCTGCAGGATCGACAAGCGATCCTCAGGAGTAAATTTTCTTCGTGGTAATGTCATCGTTCCCAAAATTAATAAGACCTAATTTGTTTTTCAAATTATGTCCAGCTATTTGGGGGGTTAAGACAATTTTAGGTTTAATGAGTATCGGTAAACATAAACATTTTGATTATATTGTTGGAAAATATTTGCCATGAATCTAATCAAATTCATCGAAGACTTTCCAGACGAGACAGCTTGTGTCAAGTAATTCAAAGAGATGCGAGAACAGGAGGGTATTACCTGCCGTAAGTGTGGTGGTCAGGACCA
>VGGM01000160.1 GCA_016868515.1 Bacteroidota bacterium
AGGTAAGGCTCAGCTCAGCGTTCAGTTTTATTGAGTTTACCAGGTTGTTTACAAGGAGTGTTGCCTGCAGCCCGTAGAGCCTTGAAATGGCCTTGCTGTTGTTTGCCCTCATCAGCACCGTTGAAGTGTCATTTGGAATTATTGCCATCGGCAGATCAATATCCTTTATCAGTACGGGACGGTCAAGTATAATGTTCCTGATCTCATTGTAATAGACTGAGAGGTTCAGCCTGGTTTTTTCCGACAGTTTACGGTTCAGCCCGAATTCCACTGACATGTACTTTTCGGGTTCCAGGGCAGGGTTGGGAACGGAAAGGTAAAGAAGGGAGTCGCGATTCGCGCCTGCCTTGTAGGCAATTGACTGATAAGCCAGTGAGGCCGGCGGTGCCTTGTATGCAAAACCGACTGAGGCCCTCGTGGTGGTTCTTGAATTATGGTTGTATAACCCGGCAAGCCTCGGTGAGAAGCTGAAACCGTATACCGAGTTCCGGTCAAACCTTACCCCCCCCATGAACCTGAGTTTCCTGTAGGAATAGTAGGTCTGGCTGAAGAATCCGAAGTTATGGTAGTTGAGTGGATTTAGACCGAATGTCCCTGCAATGGGATCGGTCGCTTCAACAGTCTTGCTGAATGAACCGTATTTATCGGTGTCAAACGGCGCATCGAGGTAGTTCGTCTGTGGAAGGTTGCCGGAGTAAAGATATGTCACTCCTGAAATGATCTCGAGCCCGTTTAATGGCACCACAGTTACAAGCTGCTCGAAGAGTATATCGTTGCCGGCCGAATACCTGTATACCTTTTCGGTATAGTCGATGAAACTGACACCAATACTCGAATTGTTGTCCATACGGTAAATCTGGCTCGAGAGGTTGGTGGTGCTTGTCAGTGTCCGGCTCCATTCATGGTTGTAACTCAGCGTGGCCTGGCTAATGTTCTCGCCCCAGAAGGTTTGCGGGTTATCGTACCTGAAAAGATAGGCCGACTGGCCAAGGGCACTGTGCGACTTGCGGTACATATTGTTGAACGACACCGCGAAGTTGCGGAACCGGAGGTTGAAACCGAGAAGACTGCTTTCCGACGGCAGGTCCTCAATGGCCGGCATGGTAAGGGTTCCGTTATAATTCCCCGGGTAGTTGGCTGCAACGAAATTGTTTATGTCGGCTGTTACTCCATTGAAAAGCTCTTCATTTACCTCAAGCGGTTCGTAGGTGGTTCCTCCGATATCAAACTTATAACCTCTCTCCTGCAGATAGTGAAGGGGATTGTAAACCTCCTCATAGCCGTCACGAAGATTGAAATCCTGCTGGCTGGTAAGACTCCCGTAGAAGCTGTACTGCAGTATGTTCTTGTTTCTTCCGGCCTTGCCGCCCACCATGAAGTTTGAATTGCGGTACCGGTTTTCTCCGAGGCTTATGTCGGCCAGGGCGAAAGTTCCTTTGTCGGCCTCGCGGGTTATGATGTTAATCACTCCTGAAACTGCATCGGCTCCATATACAGCTGCCGCCGGCCCGTAAATGATCTCAATCCGCTCGGCCTGCCGCACCGGCAGCTGTGCCATAACCGGCATCCCTTTCACAACGCTGGGCTTCACGGGCATGCCGTTGATCAGAATCATGGTGTAGAGGTTGCCGGTCAGTCCCCTCAACTGGAATGTCTCACCCAGTTCACCGGTGCCGGGCTGGCTGACCCTCATGCCAGGAAGACTCTTCAGTACATCGGTAAGCGACGAGTAATGATTGTTCTCAATCTCCTCCCGGGTTACAACGTGAATGGTGATAGGCAGGTCGCTTATCCTTTTCGAACTGCGGCTTGCCGACTGAACGCTCATTTCGGCACTGTCGGTAGTTATAACAAGGTCTTGCCTGTCAAGTTTCTGCAGTGCAGTTTTTGGCGGAACCCCGGCCTCCTGCCCGCGGGAAACCCCTGCCAGCAGAAGCAGGATAGTAATAAGTATGCCTGTTTTCATCTTTTCTCTCAGCGATTAAAATTACGAAAAAAATGAAAACAGGCATACCCTGTAACAGTTCACTATGCCGGTTACTGTTTTGCCAGCATATAATCGAGCAGTCTCGCTACCGATTTGTGGTACTCGCACTCAAGTTCCAGCATGGTGAGCATACCTTCATACTCCGATTCCATGAAAGCAAAGTAATCGGTCACAGTTATCTCCCTTTCCGAAAGCGCTCTCACTGCCATGGCAGAAACATTGCGCGGAACCGTGGCCAAGACCGTCTCAAGGTTCGACCGCACAAGCATGCAGTACCCATATTCAGCCATAGTTTCAGAAACAAGGTAACCTACTGTTGCATCGCGCTCAGTAGCTGCAGCACCGGCACGTGCCTCAGAAAGCTTTACCAGGTTGCGGTTTGGCCACAGCGGAACAGAAATGCCAACCCTTGGACCGGTATGATGCTCATTTCCAATAATCTCGGAACCGAAACCAACCTCCAGGCCAGGCAGGTTCTGTGACCGCGACAGACCGGTCTCCATCAGGGCAAGGGCATACTCCTGCTCCTTCAGCATGAACGCCGGATGAGCCCTTCGCCTGGCTTCTGCCAGATCGTCAGCCGCGGGGAGCTCATCCCGGTCATATTCAGCTCCGTCGAGGAGTCCGGCATTGCCACCCGAAATGTAATCAAGCCTGACATTCAACGATCCTAACCTGGCCCCCTCCGAAGCTGCTTCACTCCGGGCCTTCGCCAGTTCGGTGGTTATTCTGTTCATCTCGAGAACCGACACTGCACCTGATTCAAAAAGCATTTTCCACGCCCTTTCCAGCGAATCATACCCGGCAATTTTCCTGGCCAGCAGTTCCGCACGTTTCGTGTGCAGAATGTAATCGTAGGCCAGAAGCCTTGCCTCGAGCAACACACCTATCTTCCCCGACTGAAACTCAGTCTCGGCGAGCAGGTAACTCTCGCGGTTAAGCTTTCCCCTTATTATATATGTAGTGGGAAAATCAAACGACTGCGACAACTCAAATGTTCTCTTGAGGCCGATTGATGATGGTGTTCCGGGAAAATGACCGTACCCGGCCGAAAGGGCGCCCGGTGTGTTGCCAGTTTTCAATTCGGCAGCCCTCTCACTCAGCACCGCACCGTAGTAGATTATTACCGGATTGCTCTTCTCCACCTCCCTTAGGAATGGAACTGTGCCCTGGCCTGCCGACTGAAGGCAGACGCATATGGCTATAATTGCTGTTGAAATTGTAGTTCTCATATAATAAGGGGTATTACAGATTATCAGGTTGCCGCCCGCCGTTTTCAGGCAGGACTGGTTTTTTACGACTGATCATAAAATAGACTGCCGGAATGACGAAGATATTCAGCAGGGTGGAACTCAGTAGTCCGCCCAGTATGACCACTGCCATCGGACTCTGTATCTCGTTGCCGGGTTTTTCTCCGCCGGCAGCCAGCGGAATCAGCGCCAGCGCTGCCGTGAGTGCCGTCATAAGGATGGGATTCAGCCTGTCGGCCGATCCGTGTATTATACGCTCCTTAAGGTTTCGGTCTTCCCCTTCCAGGTGCAGATACCTCGAAATGAGAAGTATTCCGTTTCTGGTGGCAATGCCAAACAGGGTAATAAACCCGATGATGGCCGGTATGCTCATCACACCTGTTGTCAGCCTAATGGCGAATATTCCGCCTATAAGGGCCAGCGGAAGGTTCAGCAATACTATCCATGCCAGCGTACTGTTCCTGAATTCATTGTATAGTACAATAAAGACCGCCAGAACTGCAAGCACCGATGCGAAGAGTATCCTTCGGGTTGCACGTGCGGCACTCTCAAACTGACCGCCATACTCTACCCTGTAGCCAGCGGGGAGCTTAATATTGTCGTCTATCCTGTTGCGTATCTCCGCCACCAGGCTCCCTACGTCACGGCCGGCAGCGTTTACCGACACCACAAGCTTGCGCTTCACATTTTCGCGGTTTATACCATGCGGCCCCGATGATGAGGTTACATCGGCCACAAACGACAGAGGCACCTTCTGTCCGTCGTAAGTATCGATCATCGCGTTTCTGATTCCCTCGAGCGACCCTCGTGCCTCATTGCTGAAACGCAATACCAGTGGAAACCTCATCTCATCAATAAACACATCGGAAACCTGTCTTCCGCCGAATGCGGTCTCCACGAATTCCGCAAACCTGTTAACCGGTATGCCGTAGCGGGCCAGCATTTCGCGCCTAGGTGTTATCTTAAGCTGAGGTGTCTCAACTAGTGGTTCCACAAAAAGGTCGCCAATGCCTGAAACACCCGCAATAGCCTCCTTAATTTCGTTACCCGTGCGGTAGAGGTCGTTCAGGTCGTCGCCGAATACCTTTATGGCAATATTGGTTCTGCTGCCCGACAGCATGTGGTCCATACGATGGGTTATAGGCTGGCCAACCTCAATACTTACACCCTGAAGCACTGACAGCTTTTCCCTTACTTCAGCCATAAAACTATCCCTTGATCGCTTTCCCAGTGTAAATGGTACATCAAGCTCAGAATAGTTTTCATCGAACGAGTGTTCTGCCAGTTCGGCCCGCCCGGTCTTTCTTGCAACCGCCTGAACTCCGGGTATGCTGAGCATAATTTGTTCAGCCTGCCTGCCAATCCTGGCCGACTCATCGAGTGAAATCCCCGGCATGGCCGATATGTTTACAGTAAGAGCCCCTTCGTTGAATGGAGGCAGGAATGACGAACCGAATGTGAGTGTTGTTGCCAGTGCCGCCAATAGCAGAGATGCCGCAATAATTGCCGTTACGGCAGGCCTGTCAAGCGCTCTGCCAAGTGCTCTCCTGTACAACCGGCCCAGGTTCCGCTCAACCCAGGAACCCTTAATGTTTCGCTCAAGCCGCTTCTCGTCGGTTAGCAGGTAGCTGCACATAACCGGGGTG
>VGGM01000161.1 GCA_016868515.1 Bacteroidota bacterium
TGAACCGGCTTTTGCGGTATCGAGCCACACTCCGGTTGCGCCGGCCATGTGTTCCCCCGAAATACCATACTCTGCAATGGTGCCGATTACTGCCTCTTCGAGTCTGTGAATGTATTCACGTAACCCGATCCCAATTGCGTCAAGGTCGAAAATCGGATAGCCTACTATCTGCCCCGGGCCATGATAGGTTATGTCACCCCCGCGGTCGATATGGTAAAACGAGGCATTTTTAGCCTGAAGCTGTATGTAGTTGATTAACAGATTATTATCGGAGCCGCTCTTGCCAAGGGTAAAGACGTGGGGATGCTCCACAAAGAGGAGTCTGGGCAAGGCGCTGCTGACTGCAACCTTCTCGTCCCAACGTAGCCTGAGCTTGGTTTCGATCATCGACTTCAGGAGTTCTTCCTGATAGTCCCATACTTCTTTATACTCTCTTAATCCAAGGTCTTCAAATCTTACATGATAGCTCACTTTACCTGTTTCTCTTTATATAAATTGATATTATTTCCTGTATGTTTTTCTGCGTGGTACGATGAGCGTACCAGCGGGCTGCTTTCGACATATTCAAATCCCCGGGCCAGGCCAATAATACGGTATTCCTCAAACTTCTCCGGGGCGACGTATTTTACCACCTCCATATGATTAGTCCCCGGCTGCAGGTACTGTCCGATTGTGAAGACCCTGCAACCGGCTGCAATAAGATCATTCATGGTTTCAAAAACCTCATCATCAGTTTCACCCAAACCGACCATAATTCCCGATTTGGCAATCATTCCTTTGCCGGCTATATAACTGATAACGCTAAGGCTTGTTTCATATTTTGCTCTCGACCGTATATGAGGAGTAAGGCGCCTTACAGTTTCGAGATTATGTGAAATAACGTCAGGGGCTGAATCAACAATCTTCTGAAGATTCTCAGGCTTGCCGTCAAAATCGGGGATCAGGGTTTCAATTGTTGTGCCGGGATTCACCCTCCTTATCTCCATTACCGTGTCGGCCCAGAATGAAGCTCCGCCATCGGGAAGGTCATCACGGTCGACCGATGTAATGACGCAATGTTTCAGATTGAGCGATTTTATTGACTCTGCCAGGCGTGATGGTTCCTGGGTATCGGGCGGGTGCGGTTTTCCGGTACGGGTGTTACAGAACCTGCACGACCGGGTGCAGATATCACCAAGAATCATGAATGTAGCTGTTCCGGAATTCCAGCACTCCCCTATGTTCGGGCAGTTACCGCTTGTGCAGATTGTATGCAGTTGGCTATTCCGAACAAGCCGCTTCACCCTGGCATAGTTTTCTCCGCTTGCCCGCTGCATTTTGAGCCATTCAGGTAACCTTCTCTCTCTCTGCATTTTAACCCCCTGGTGGAACTTCACATTGAATCAGACAAAAGTAATTAAAATGAGTGGAATACGGAAGCAAGCCGGTCTGATTTTGGTGATTGTCCAGGCAACTTATTTTCTTGTGTATACCATATTGCTGCCATTAGCCATTAAGAGGCAGGCAGCAGACTGCGTGACTTTTAATTATATTTGCTGAAATATTCATTACCCTACATGATGATAAGCGAACAGGAACAAATCAGGCGTGATGCTCTGAATGAAATACGCTCTCTGGGCATTGATCCTTACCCTGCGGCAGAATATAAGGTTACAGCCTTTGCGGCTGAGATCCTTGGCAACTACTCGCCTGAAAAAAGCAACTACACTGATGTGTCACTGGCTGGCAGGATAATGAGCCGACGGATAATGGGAAATGCTTCATTCGCTGAAATACAGGATCAGACAGGCCGCATTCAGATATACCTTAGGCGCGATGATATTTGTCCGGGGGAGGATAAGACGCTTTACAATACCTTGTTCAAAAGACTTCTCGACATTGGCGATATTATAGGCGTTAGGGGTTATGTCTTTACAACCCAGATGGGAGAGATTACCGTTCATGCAAATGAGTTTATTCTACTTTCCAAATCGCTGAGGCCACTTCCGGTAGTCAAGGAAAAAGACGGTGTCATCTTCGATGCTGTTACCGATCCGGAACTCAGGTACCGGCAGCGATATGTCGACCTCATAATAAACCCGCATGTAAGGGATACCTTCAGGAAAAGAACCAGGATTGTCCAGAGTATGCGCGATTTGTTCAACTCATACGGCTACCTTGAAGTCGAGACCCCTGTATTGCAACCTATACCCGGAGGAGCAGCAGCCCGGCCGTTCATTACCCATCATAACGCCCTCGATATACCCCTTTATCTTAGAATTGCCAACGAACTTTATCTTAAAAGGCTGATTGTTGGCGGGTACGATGGCGTTTATGAATTTGCCAAGGATTTTCGCAATGAGGGTATGGACCGCACCCATAACCCTGAATTTACAGTAATGGAAATCTATGTGGCCTACAAGGATTACAACTGGATGATGAATTTCACCGAGGAGATCGTAGAGAAGGTCTCTCTTGATCTTCAAGGCACAACGGAAATTGAGTTCGCAGGCAGGAGGATCAGCTTTCAGCGACCCTTCAAACGCATCGCAATGCCGGATGCAATTAAGGAGCACACCGGAATTGACATTATGGGGAAAAACGAAGATGATCTGTTGAAGGAATGCCTTAAACTGGGTCTGGAACCCGATAAAACAATGGGCAAAGGCAAACTGATCGACCTGATTTTCGGTGAAAAGTGCGAACATCACTATATTCAGCCCACCTTCATCATCGATTATCCCGAGGAGATGTCACCGCTTACCAAGAAACACCGCTCGGTTCCCGGCCTTACCGAAAGGTTCGAGCTATTCATTAACGGTAAGGAGATTGCCAACGCGTACAGTGAGCTTAACGACCCTGTCGATCAGCTTGAGAGGTTCCAGGAACAGATGAAGCTATCAGAGAAAGGTGATGACGAAGCCATGTTTATCGATATGGATTTTGTCCGTGCCCTCGAATATGGTATGCCGCCGACATCGGGAATGGGAATGGGGATCGACAGGCTCACCATGCTAATGACCAATCAGACTTCGATTCAGGATGTGCTCTTCTTCCCGCAGATGAAGCCCGAAGTAAGGCGCAGGGCGCAGGGAACCGAATTGAAACAGATACTCGGAGAGATAGGCATACCGCCTGAATGGACTGAACCTCTGTTAGCCCTGGGTTATGATTCCGTTGAAAAACTCAAGGAGGTGGAAAAACCGGGGCGTCTTGCCAATGAGCTGAATGGTTTTAACAAAAAGAACAGACTCGGAATCCCGGGAGTAAGTCCGGAAACAGTAGAATCGTGGCTTAAAAATTGTACATTGTAGCTTTGAACCAAAACCGCACAGTATGAAACCCAATTTGTTTTTTGCAATTGCCGCTCTTACGTTGCTGTCGGGCTGCGGTGCTGCGAGAATCAGCTTCAACATTCTGACGCCTGCACCAATTACAGTTCCTGCGGATATCCAGACAATTGCTGTTATCGACAGGTCACTGCCCGAAAACACTGACCTGAACAGGCTGGAGGCAATTCTTACAATGGAGGGTCCGAAGCAGGACCGCGCTGCCAGGCAGAGTGTAATGGAAGGACTTAAGATGAGTCTTACCAACTCAACCCGGTACAATGTTATTGTAACCAGCGAAATGTTTATCGGCTCCTCACGGGGAGGCGTTCTTCCCGAGCCGTTGCCGTGGAACCTCATAGACGAGATGGCTGCAAAATATAATGCCGACGTTATAGTATGCCTCGAAGCTTTCGATTCCGATTTTATAATCGCCGGTGCCAAAATACCTTCGAAAGAGTCTCCTGGTGCTGAAGCCGGTGGAGTAGCCAATATAAACTGCGGGTTCAGGATGTACTGGCCAGCACAACGCATGCTGGCCGATGAGTACAAATTCTCGCACACAATGACCTGGAGAACCGGTGGACCCGCAATCCTGGCTGCCATTAATACCCTCAAGGTAAAGAACGACGCAATCAACAATGCCAGTCGCGAGGCAGGCCTTGCTTATGGTCAGCGAATCACACCAACATGGTACAGGGTCTCCCGTGACTATTTCAAAAAGGGTGGCGGGAACCATGACCTCCAGGCCGGTGCGAGGATGATGCAGCTGAACGACTGGGACAGAGCCCTCGACCTTCTGAAGAAAGCAACCGAATCGGGCAACAGAAAAGCCCGGGGAAGAGCATCACACAACCTTGCTGTAGTTTATGAAATACTTGGTGACCTCTACACTGCCAAGGAGTGGACTGTCTCTGCATGGGGGGTGTACCGTGAAAAAAAATCCAGAAACTACGGCTATATTCTCACAAACAGAATCATTGAACAGGAAAACCTTAAAAACCAGCTCGAGAAATAGTATCCAAACCTACTCCGACTAACCTGGCAATAATGATAAAAATTCTCGAACACCCTCTCATTACACATAAGCTAACCAAACTCCGCCGAAAGGAAACCGGCACGAAAGAGTTCAGGGAGAATCTCGAGGAGATAGCTGCCCTTATGGCTTATGAAATAACCAGGGACCTGCCCCTGAAACAGATTGAAATCGAGACCCCCCTGCAGCCCATGAAAACCGGCGAGCTGGCCTGTGATATAGTGCTAATACCCGTACTTCGCGCCGGACTCGGCATGGTCGATGGTATATCGGGGCTCATTCCTGTTGCCAAGGTAGGCCATGTCGGTCTCTACCGCGACCACGAAACACTTCTGCCCAACACTTATTACGCAAAGTTCCCGTCAAACATGCCCGGTTCCGTCGTAATGGTGCTCGATCCGATGCTAGCTACAGGCGGAAGTGCCAGCGCTGCAATAGAGACAATAAAGAAGCACGGAGCCTCAAATATCAGGCTTATCACCATTGTCGGAACCCCCGAAGGCATCGCAAGAATTGAGACGGACCACCCCGATG
>VGGM01000162.1 GCA_016868515.1 Bacteroidota bacterium
TTACCGAATCGCCTTTGGTAATGGTGTAGTTTTTAAGGTTGCAGGTGTAGCGTATATCGCTGAACTCGAAGGTGAAGCTGCCTGCGTTGTCGGCGAACTGAATATTCCGCACCGGCAGTCTTCCCGGCTCGGCCCTGGTTCCGGTTACTGCCTCAAAGCTTTTAGCAAATCTCACCTGATCGATAGCTTCCCTTTTTGTTTTCTTGGCGGCATCGACAAGAACATAAACCCTGCCAGCAGGTGTGGTATTTTCGTACCAGAACATCGAAGTCTCGCCAATCCAGTTGGGCCTCACACTGCCATAGTACATTTTATTTCCGAAGAGGTTTCCGGCGTTGTCGGCACGCTTGTAATCCTCAAGTTTTCCCTGTCCCGATACGCTCGCTGCAAGCGAAATCGCAGCCAATACCAAAGTGGTTAATCTGATCATAGTATCCGTTTTACCGGTTCCTGAATTGAAACCTGTTACCGGTATCAAATATCGGAATATATTAGATAGATGTAAATGCTACACCTAAAAATAGCGCTATGTTATATAACAATCCCCGGGCGTGCCGGCGCCTGATTATTCTTATATTTGGGGGAACTCAGGGCAATGCGAAATGACGACGGCAGAGATTACAGCAGAAGTGTTTAAAAGGGAAGGGGTAAGGCATGTTTTCGGTATTCCCGGAGGGCCTTCAATTCCCTATATTGAGGCGTGGCGCGGTGCCGGGGTTGATTTTGTGCTCACCTCGCACGAGGCGGCGGCGGCCATTATGGCCGATGTAACAGCCCGCATAACTGGGAAGCCCGGAGTATGCCATGCCACCTTTGGCCCGGGCGCCGTCAATCTGGCGTCGGGAGTTGGGGGTGCGTTGCTCGACAGGTCGCCGCTCATAGCCCTGACAACCGAGGTTCCTCAGAAAATGAGGGGGAGAACTACGCAGATGGGTATTGACCACCAGCAGCTTTACAGGCCTCTGACAAAAGATACCGTCAGTCTCGGTCCGGCCCGGGCGGCAGGAGTTCTTACCAGTGCCTTCAGAACTGCTGCTGCTGAGGTACCGGGTCCGGTGCACATCGGATTGCCATCGGATATTGCGGGCATTAGTGCCGGCAGGGATGAAATTGCTAGTATTGCCGGGAACTTAAATCAACGACCCGGCCGCGGGAGTCGGGCGGCTGCCGGCGACATTGCCGGGGCTCTGAGACTGCTGAAACGGGCACGCAGGCCGGTGGTGGCGGCAGGCCTTACAGCTGTAAGATGCGGTGCATCGGAGCTGTTGAAGGAGTTCCTGTCAGAGACCCCTGTGCCGGTAGTACTGACCCCGATGGCCAGGGGATTGATAGAGAACGAACACCCATGCTATTCGGGTGTTCTGTTTCATGCCCTCAGCGACAGGATCAGGCCGGTTACGGATAGTGCCGACCTGATTATCGGTATAGGTTATGACCCCGTTGAATACAATTACGAATCGTGGATACCCGGCGTGCCTGTTGTTCATTTCTCAACCGTGGAAACTGATATGCCGCAAGGGCTGGAGGCGGTGCAGGTCACCGGCGATGCCGGTTCGTGGTTCGGTTTACTGATGGAAGCGGGTATGTCGGGTGACTTTCTGACCGGCAGGGGTGTTCAGAAGGCTGTGGGGGAAATGGCAGATACCTTCAATGAACTCGGAATGAAATGGGGCCCTGTATGTGTACTGAAAACTCTTCGGAGAGGCCTGTCACCTCAGGCAGTACTTACACTCGATGTAGGATCGCACCTTCATCTTGCCGGTCAGTACTGGCCTGCAACCGCGCCCGGAAAGGTGATAATGACCAACGGCTGGTCGACCATGGGGTTCGGCATTCCGTCGGCAATTGCTGCAAAACTTGTAATGCCTGTCACCGATGTGGTGGCAGTGACCGGCGACGGGGGATTCCTGATGACAGCAGGAGAGATGATGACAGCCCGGCGGTACAATATTGGCATTAAGGTGGTTGTAATTGCCGACAGGGAACTTAACCTCATTACGGTAAAAAAATCATGGCGCCACCTTGATGCCTATGGAACGCAACTGATTGAAGGCGACCTGTTCGGCAGCGACAGCTTTCTGGGTGTACCGGTTTTCAGTGCCGACAGTGAAGCGTCAATGCAAAACGCCATTAAGTCGGCCATGAATATCTCTGGTCCGGCCATAATTTGTGCCTCGGTTACGGGCGACGATTACCGTAAACTTATTGTAAGACAGTAGATTACTCTTCAGCAGGTTTTTCAGCTTTGGTTTTGGCCGGAGCTTTGGCTGCTTTCTTAGTGGCTGCTTTCGGCTTTTTGGCAGCTGCCTTTACAGCAGGCTTCTCTTTCTCCTTTGTCTCTGCCTTCACTGAGGATATCACTGCTGCTGACGGCTTAATTGCCGGTTTATTCTTCTTGCGGCGGCGGCGGACACCGTAACTGCCGTTATTGAGTTTGCCTCTCCTGCTTTTTAGATCACCTTTTCCCATAGCCTGAAATCAATTTAAAAGTACTCCGGTTGTAATTAAAAGCCAAAGTTACAAAAAAACTCTATTTTTACCTTCTGTTTTCATAACTTCCGGATGGTGCCCGGAAAGTAACCGGATAAAAGCATGTAATATTTCAGACAGTCAAACTGTTGGTTGATGATGAGCAAATCAGACTTTTTCCATGACGCTGCCATACTCGATGCGAATGATCCGCTGAAGGAATTCCGCAGCCTCTTCTGCAATCCCGGGGAACGGCTTGTTTACCTTGACGGAAACTCGCTTGGAATGCTTCCATCTGCCACTGCAGGTTATATTGATGATATTGTAACCAGAAGATGGGGTGAGAGACTTATAAGATCATACAATGAGGGCTGGTGGAACAAGCCTGAGGAGCTCGGAGCCCGGATCGCACGGCTCACAGGAGCCCGGCCTGATGAGGTTATTGTGTGCGACTCGGTGTCGGTGAATATGTTCAAGATGATAGTCGCTGCACTGAGAGAAAAGGAGGGCCGTCTGAAGATTGTCAGTGATGAACTGAATTTCGGTACCGACCTCTATATTATTCAGGGGGCGGCCGACCTTCTGGGAAAGGGACACCGTCTTCACCTGATGAAAAGCCGCGACGGCATTACGGTAGGGGATGACGAGACGGATGGTGCCATTGATAATGACACAGCCCTGGTCTCACTTTCACACGTCTCGTTCAGAAGCTCCTTCATGTACGATATGCCGGGAGTCACCAGTCTGGCCCATGAAAGGGGAGCCTTTATACTCTGGGATCTTTGTCATGCCGTTGGTGCGGTACCGATCGACCTTAACGGCGCAAATGCCGATTTTGCTGCGGGATGCACCTATAAGTACCTTAACGGCGGTCCGGGGGCCACTGCTTTCATGTATGTCAGAAAGGACCTGCAGGAAAAACTATCCTCGCCGATATGGGGATGGTGGGCCGATGCCGATCCCTTCAGTTTCAATACCGGATTTGTACCTGCCGGCGGGATGAGAAGGTTCCTGGCAGGTTCGGTGCCTATACTCTCAAGTTCAACACTGGAGACTTCACTCGATATTTTTGAGAAGGCCGGAATGGCCAGAATCAGGAAGAAGAGCCTGGAAATGTCAGGGTTTTTCCTTGAACTCTTCAAACGGCACCTGGCACACATCGGCTTCAGGCTGGGTTCCCCTAATGATGGGGCACACCGCGGCTCACATATTTCGCTCAGGCATCCCGAAGCGTACCGCATCTGCAAGGCACTGATTGATGAAAGCGAAGGTGAATGGACCATTATACCCGATTTCAGGACACCCGACAATATACGGATTGGTTTTGCCCCTCTCTATAATACATTCAGGGAGATAGCCATAATAACATCTGAACTGGGAAGGATTGTAAGGGATAAGGTTTTTGAGAAGTACGACACGGAAAAGGAGGTAGTGACATGAGGAAATCGGCGTCCGGCGTCCGGAAAGGGCTCAGGGCTCAGGGCTCAGGGCTCAGGGCACAGGGTGCAGGGCACAGGGTGCAGGGTGCAGGGTGCAGGGTGCAGGGTTCAGGGTGCAGGGTTCAGGGTTCAGGGTTAGCTAGTTACGGGCTTTCGGCAACCGGCAACCGGAACTGCCTTTTACACCCTTTACGCCCTCTACGCCCTCTACGTCACTACGCCACTACGTCACTACGTCACTTTCAACCCGCAACCATCAACCCCTTTTACACCTTCTACGCCTTCTACGCCCTTTACGCCTTTTACGCCCTTTACGTCACTATGCCACTATGTCACTACGCCATTATTAACCAGTAACCCTCCTTCGCCAAGGCTACGGAGGGCAAAGCCCGCAACCCTTATGCCTTCCTACTGTGAATATATTAACAGTCTGACCGGGGAGCTCAGAGAGCTTCACCAGGCTTACCATGACAATGATTATGGATTTACACTATATGATGACAATGCACTCTTCGGCAGGTTTCTGCTTGAAATAAACCAGGCAGGGTTAAGCTGGACACTTATGTTAAGGAAACTAAATGGTTTTGAGAGGGCATATGATGGTTTTGATATCGACAAGATAGCATCGTACGGGGAGGATGATTTCAACCGATTGATGAACGACAGCGGAATAATAAGAAACCGGCTTAAAATTCGCGCTGCAATTGAGAACGCAAAACGCATTCAGGCACTGCAGAGGAAATACGGCTCATTCAGAAAGTGGCTCGATGTGAACGCCGAAACGAATAAGACACTTGCTGACTGGACCAGCCTTTTCAAAAAGAGATTTGTATTTACCGGTGGTGAAATCGTCAATGAATTTCTTATGAGTATCGGCATGCTACCGGGCGCCCATTCGCCAGAATGTGAGGTATATAATAGAAGACGTAGTGGCGTAGTGGCGTAGTGGCGTAGTGGCGTAGTGGCG
>VGGM01000163.1 GCA_016868515.1 Bacteroidota bacterium
CATCAGCTTTGACCCCGTGAAGCTTGCAGATGGCGTAATAGCCACATCAACCCTCACCGAGGATCATGCAAAGCCGGTAATGGTTAAAGATAACTACGTAAGAGTTATTCCTGAAAGCCAGATGGCTGATATTCACTATCTTATCAACAGGGCTGAGATTCTCAGCACTGAGCTTAAGTCGGAAGATATTCAGATGCTAAGGAACTACATTAATACTGTTAACCAGACAGAGAACCTCCTGTTTAAGGGCGTTTCCGTAAGCTCATATGCATCACCCGACGGCAAACTCGATTTTAATGAGAAACTCTCACAGCAGAGAGGTACTGCAGCTGATAAGTTCCTTAAGAATGATTTTGCCAAAATAGCAGATGCACAGAAGGAAGGATTCTTTACCAGCAAGACTACTGCTGAGGACTGGGATGGTTTCAAGACAGAGGTTGAGGCTTCGACCATTCGTGACAAAGAGCTGATTATCAGGGTTCTTTCGATGTACAGCGATCCGGCGGTACGTGAGCAGGAGATCAGAAACATGTCGGCAGCATTCGATGTTCTCAAAACAGATATTCTTCCGAAACTGAGACGTTCCAAAATGATTATCAATGTTGACAAGGTTGGTCGCAGCGATGAGGAGATTCTTGCACAGATGAAAGCCGATCCTAAGGTTCTCAGCCTCGAGGAGATGTTGTACTCTGCCACGCTTACAACCGATGTGAACGAGCAGCTTAAGTTCTACCAGGCTGCTGCTGAAAACTATCCGAAGTGTTTCCGCGCCCATAACAACATTGGTTACACCTTTATTAAAATGGGTAAGGCTGATGATGCAATAAAGGCATTTGAAAGTGCAAAGGCACTGCAAAACAATGACGTAGTAAAGAATAACCTTGGATTTGCCTCCTTCCTTAAGGGCGACATTGCAAAGGCTGAAGAGTATTTCACCTCAATGACAGCAGCTACTGCCGATTCAAAATTCGGACTTGGCATGATTGCCGTCAAGAAGGGAGAATATGACCAGGCTGTGAACTTCTTCGGCAACGAGCCCTCATACAACCTGGGTCATGCCCTTCTGCTTAAGGAAGATTATAACCGCGCCAAGGTTGTATTCGACAGCGTTAAACCATGCAAGTGCGGTAAGCCCAGCTACATGAAGGCCGTTCTGGGTGCCCGCATGCAGGACAGGGATTATATGCTCAACAATCTGCGTGAAGCTGTGGGCTTCAATGCAGAGTGGAAAGCCTATGCAAAAACCGACCTTGAGTTTGCCAAATTCTTTGTCGACAATACATTTGTATCGATAGTACAATAATTTCCTGAAAATATTCTGATGAGACTGGCACGGGTGGAAACCGGTGCCAGTTTTTTTTGTCCTGGTTCACCATCAGGCTGACCTGACAACTGCTTCCCACAGTACAATCCCGGCGGCTACAGCAATGTTTAATGAGTGTTTTGTACCGAACTGGGGAATCTCGATGCAGGCATCTGAGATGTCTATCACTTCCTGAGCCACACCGTTGATTTCATGGCCGAAAATTATTGCGTAACGTTTACCCTTCCTGAATCTGAATTCTTCCAGGCTTATCGCTCCTTCGGCCTGCTCAACGGATATTATGATATAACCTTCTTTCTTTAAAACAGTAACAGCCTCCAGCACTGATTCGAAATACTTCCATGGTACCGACCCGGTTGACCCGAGGGCTGTTTTATTGATCTCCCTGTGCGGAGGTGTGCCGGTAATCCCGCACAGGTAAAGAGCCTCGGCCCTGAATGCATCGGCTGACCGGAATACCGAACCAGTGTTCATCAGACTCCTTATGTTGTCAAGTACAATTACTACCGGGCTTTTTCCGGCATCCCTGTAACCTTCGGGTGTCAGTCTGCCCAATTCACTGTTAAGCCGTTTCCGCATCACTATATTTTTTTGCGAAATTAGGGAAAAATCAACTTTATAGCTTATTTTGCGGGTAACCTATAGATTAACCTTATGAATATTCATGAATACCAGGGTCAGGCCATTCTTACTGCGTACGGGGTTTCAGTGGCCGAAGGGTTTGTGGCAGAGACTCCGGGGCAGGCTGTAATGGTGGCTGAAGAGCTTCAGAAGAAGTTTAATACCGACCTCTTTGTCGTAAAGGCTCAGATACATGCTGGTGGCAGGGGCAAGGGGGGAGGCGTAAAAATAGCACGATCACTCAGTGAAGTAAGGGAGATTGCCGAAAAGATGTTGGGAATGACCCTGATAACACCACAAACCGGTGCGCAGGGCAAGAAGGTTAATAAGGTACTTGTAGCCAGAAATGTATTCTATCAGGGCGAATCACCGCATAGGGAACTTTACATGAGCATACTGCTTAACAGGGGGACCGGAAGGTATATGATAGTATACAGTGGTGAGGGAGGCATGGACATTGAGGAAGTGGCAGAGAAGACTCCTCATCTGATCTTCAGAGAGGAGGTAAATCCGGTAACCGGACTGCAGCCATTTCAGGCCCGGAGAATAGCTTTCAATCTGAAGCTCGAGGGTAAAGCTGCAAAGGAGATGAACAGGTTTGTGACAGGCCTTTACGAGGCATTTATCGGCTCTGATGCCCAGCTCTTCGAAATCAATCCGGTTCTTAAAACCAGCGATGACCGGATAATGGCCCTCGACTGCAAGGTTGTACTCGACGATTCTGCTCTATACAGGCACCCCGATCTTGCGGCTATGCGGGATATAGCCGAAGAAGATCCGAATGAAACTGAGGCCGGCGAACATAATCTCAATTTCGTGAAGCTCGACGGGAATGTCGGATGCATGGTTAATGGAGCCGGCCTGGCCATGGCAACTATGGATATTATTAAGCTATCGGGTGGTGAGCCGGCAAACTTCCTCGATGTAGGTGGAGGAGCAAATGCCAGAACCGTTGAGGCTGGTTTCAGGATAATACTGAAGGATCCTGCCGTAAGAGCAATACTGATCAATATTTTCGGTGGGATAGTGCGCTGCGACAGGGTGGCAAACGGTGTGGTCGAAGCCTACAAATCTATTGGAATGATAAAAGTCCCGGTAATAGTCCGGCTACAGGGTACAAATGCTGAAGAGGCAAAGGAAATCATTGACAACTCCGGGCTGAAGGTGATGTCGGCAATATCATTCAGCGAGGCTGCCGGGAAAGTAAGCGAGGCTCTTGCCGGTTAATGCTTATGTGAACCGTCACAGTAGGGCTTTCTTGCCGATTTACCGCATCTGCAAAGGTATAACTCAGTTACCGATGTTTTTATTCCTCTTTTCTGATCGGTAAGATTAATCGCTCCCGATATCTTCAGCGGTCCGTTTTCGATAACCTCAATTGTTGCTGCGGCCTTATCTTTATAATCCATATATGAAAGTTTTAAAAGATTGTTATATAGCCAATTAACAAGGTATCTCAGTCACTGAAACCCTTCAATCGGTGATCTCCGTCGCAGTAAGGTGGTGATTTTGTATGCCCGCACCGACAAAAGGAATTAATGCAGTCCTTAACCAGTTTGTCGCCTGTGGAAGTTTTCAGAACGAAGGTACCTTCAACAACCACAGGGCCGTCGGGCATTATTCTAACCGACAGCGGTTTAACTTCTTCCTGGGCAGCAGGCACACTATAAAGTTCGGGTCTCCTGAATTTAACATGATTGGTATGCCCGGGACTAACCTCCCTGTTCTTTTCCTCATCATTCCATTTCCAGGTAAGGGCTTCAGTTGGGCAAAGATTTACTGTTTCAATTATACTATCAACTGGAGCGCCCTTCATATCTATCCATGGCCGGCTGCCCGGATCGAATACCTCAATCAGTTCCCTGTAACATGAAGAGGCATGTATGCAGGCCGACGGCTTCCAGTATACCGTAATCTCCTCATTTTTATATGATCTTTCATTCTTTTCACTGTACTCGCTAGCAGAGGCCATAGTATGATAAAGGTTTTATGTAAAGATATAAACTAATTAAATATCTGTCTGTAAATAAATGTTTTCAGCATTAAAGGAATGCCGAATTCAATGTTTATAATAAAGTAACAATTATTGACAATTATGGTTGAAAAATAACGATCTGATTCCTTACTTTTGACGATTGAGTTTATATAAGTGTGTTTAGTACATTGGTTTTTTATCTGGATTTACTGTAAATGCTCTGTATTAGTATCCCGGGTCTTACCCCATCGCTGCATTTGATTTACGCATTTCAAAATGCCGAGACCACAATCATTTTGTCCAGTCTTCTGGCTATTACGCTTTCTCTGCTTCTCTTCTTTATCCTCAGGCTGAGGACCCTTCACTCTCAAAACGATGAAAAGGAGAAAGAGGATCGTAAGGTACGGAGGAACCTGGAGATTCTTAACGCCGAGTTGCAGTCGCAGCGCGATAAGGTGGCCAGGGAACTGGCCGATACAGACAAATTGCAGGGAATACTTCTTGAATCGGCCGACGATGGCATCTCTTTCTACGATAACGACTGGAACCTGGTTTTTGCCAATTCAGCTTTCTACTCTGCTGTGGGTCTTTCACGCGATGAATATGATCATAAGACCGCCGATAACCTCATCTATCCCGAAGATGTCGACTTTCCGGCAAGGCGCACCAGGGCATTGAAGGAGAATGGAGTATTTCATTCCGAACTGAGACTGCATCATCGTAATGGTAACATCATAACACTTGAAACGAGAACAGTGCAGATAAGAAATGCTGCCGGCGAGGCTATTGGTTCGGTAACAATATCGCGCGATATCAGCCGGATTAAGCAGATCCATGAGGAGCTGATCAGGGCCAAAGAAGACGCCGAGGCAAGTAACAGGCTTAAAACCAGCTTTCTGGCGAATATATCCCATGAGATCAGAACACCTCTTAACAGCGTGGTAGGGTTTGCTAA
>VGGM01000164.1 GCA_016868515.1 Bacteroidota bacterium
CTACCCCGCAATTGCATGGCATCCCAACGGACGGATACTCACCTTCATAAACGAGGAGAAGGGAGCCCTGAAAATCTATTTTTACCGCACCGACGAGAAAAGCCTGCAAACCCTTAACCTTCTCTATTTTGAAAAGGTACTCTCATTCTCATATTCGCCCGATGGCACCCGGCTGGTACTCTCGGCCATCCGCAACGGCATGACAGATATTTTCATCCATACCATTGCATCAGCCACAAACGACCAGATAACCAATGACATTGCCGACGACCTGCACCCATCGTTCCTCAAAAACAGCAATAATCAGATAATATTCTCATCGAACAGGCTCTCCGACACCCTCCGTAATCAGGGCGACCCACTGGAAGAAACCGGGTACGTTTTCAACCTCTACACCTACGACCTGAACAACGGGGGAGAAATGCTTCAGAGTGTCTCCGATGACAGGTTCAACGACCGCATCCGGCCATCAGAGACTCTGAGCCGTGAGCTTACATTTCTTGGCAACGACAATGGTGTTTTCAACCGGTACACCGGTGTATTCGACAGCACCATAAGCTATATCGATACAACAACCCACTACCGCTACTTCATCCGCCCCACAGCCGTCACCAACTACCAGTACTCGGTTCTCGACTACGATTTCAATACCGGGTCGGGTACGGCGGCCGAGGTCTCTCTCCACGGAAACCGCTACCGGCTTGGCAGGACACAGGCCCCGGTTCCCCCGATTGAAAAAAGCAACATTACTGCCACCCGGTTCAGAAAGGAACGCGACCTTTTCCTGCACCGCGCCGACTCGGTTGAACAACTGCGGCAATGGCTGCTGGAGGAAGACCGCCGCCGCCGCGACACCCTGAAAAAGCCGCTGTACGAATACTATCTCACCGACGAGCCGATCGATGTCAACCACTACATCTTTGAACGCGAAAAACAGAACTACTACGAGCAGCTGTGGAGGAAGGATTACATGGATATCGACCTCGATACAGGCCGTATGACCTTCCCCGACATGCGGGTGCATATGACGTCGTTCTATAACAACTACATTGCTAGCCAGGTTGACTTCAATTTCCTTAACAACTCTTACCAGGCATACAACGGCGGCGCACCATATTTCAATCCGGGACTCAACCTCCTGACCAAAATCGGAACCGTCGACCTTTTCGAAAACTTCAAGATAACGGGGGGATTCAGGTTCTCGGGCAACTTCGACAGCAACGAATACCTCCTAAGCCTTGAAGCCCTGAAAGGAATCTATGACAAGCAGTACGTTTTCCACCGCCAGGTGTTCAGCTCATCGAACGATACGAACCTCTATAAAATTCACAGCCATAATAACTATTTCTCATATTCAAGACCCCTTAGCGAGGCATTCGCACTGAAAGGAACGCTTATTTACCGGTACGACAGGTACACAATACTGTCCACCGACATGAACTCACTGGCTGAGCCGGGACTGCAGAGGCACTGGGCCGGGCTGAAGGCTGAGGCAGTGTATGACAACACCCGGAAACGAATGGTGAACATCTACTACGGTACCCGGTTCAAGGTATTCGGTGAGTACTACAGGGAACTATCAACCAACAAGTCTGATCTGTTTGTTGTGGGAGCCGATTTCCGGCACTATATACGTATTCACCGGGAGCTGATATGGGCCAACAGGTTCGCCGCCAGCACCTCATTCGGCCCCACGAAGCTAATCTATTACCTCGGGGGTGTTGACAACTGGATGGGATTCCTCTTCAACTCACAGGGAATGTTCGATCAGACTATCCCCGTCGACCCCACACAATACTATGGTTTCCAGGCTATTGCAACCAATATGAGGGGATTCATACAGAATGTCCGCAACGGAAATAACTTCGCACTCATTAACAGCGAGATAAGATGGCCCGTTGTACGGTATTTTGCCGGGCACCCGCTTAAGTCCAATTTTCTCAACAGCATCCAGGTGGTGGCTTTCGGCGACATAGGCACCGCATGGTCGGGCCTGCACCCATGGGCCGGCCAGAATGCCTACGACCGCGAGACTATTGTCAGCGGGCCCATTACAGTTGTTCTCGACAGCAACCGTGACCCGATTGTAGGCGGTTTCGGCGCCGGTGCACGTGCCCAGGTCTTCGGATACTTCGTACGGGCCGACTGGGCCTGGGGTGTCGAAAACAGGTACCTTATGCCGCGAATGTTCTACCTGAGTTTCAGCCTCGACTTCTGAAAAAAACCCGGAATGAAACTATCGTCACGAAAAATACTTGACAGGGCCGCTGCCCTCCTTCCTGAACTTGTGGCACTTCGCCGCCACCTGCACGCAAACCCCGAACTCTCATACCACGAACATGCAACTGCCCTGTTCATTACAACGCAGCTCACCGGCATGAATATACCGATCGAAAGCGGTATTGCCGGTACCGGCATTGTGGGATATATTGAGGGGAGGAAAAAGGGAGGCGGACGTACCATTGCCCTCAGGGCGGAAATGGACGCTCTGCCAGTGCACGAGGAGAACGACGTCCCCTACCTGAGCCTTAACGAGGGTGTTATGCATGCCTGCGGCCACGATGCACATATGGCAATGCTGCTCGGTACAGCTACCATTCTGAGTGAAATGAAGGGACAATTCGGGGGAAAAATAGTACTGCTGTTCCAGCCCGGCGAAGAGAAGTCACCTGGCGGGGCAAAGCTTATGATTGAATCGGGGATACTCGACAGAACACCCCCCGATATAGTGCTTGCCAGCCACATCCTTCCCGAGCTTGAAACCGGTTGTGTCGGGTACAGGGGCGGAAGGTATATGGCCTCGGCCGACGAAATCCATATTACCATATCCGGCAGGGGCGGACATGCTGCACTGCAGGCCGAAGTAACCGACCAGACCTATATAACCTCGGAACTGATACTCACACTCAGGGATACAATTACAGCTGAACAGAAACTGAGAGGGGTCGATACCGTATTCACGTTTGGAAAGATTGAGGCACACGGAGCAACCAATGTAATTCCGCAATCGGTGACCATTGCCGGCACCCTGCGCACCTTCAGCGAGGAGTGGCGAAGCGATGCCATTGACCTGGTAAGGAAGATCTCAGCTGCCGTGGCCAAAAAATACGGCGTGGTGATAAATGCAGATATCGGCAGTGGATACCCGGTGCTTGTTAACAGTCAGGAACTGGCTGCGGCCGCAGCAGGCTTAAGCTCACAGCTTCTGGGAGCAGACAGGGTAAAGGAGATGAAGGTGAGGATGAGCTCCGACGACTTCGCCTTTTATACCCTGAAATACCCGTCGCTCTACTACCGGGTAGGGATCGCTGCACCCGGCGCCGGGCACGCAGCACTGCATACCTCACGCTTCGATATTGACGAACAGGCCATGGTAACCGGAGTTGCCAACATGGCGTGGCTTACACTCAATTTCTCCAACCCCCGGTATGTCATCAAACAGGATTGAAAAATTTGGGAATTTAAAATTAATGGGTAAATTTGCTACATCGAATTCACAAACCAAATTATAGAATCATGGCTTACAAAATCAATGACGATTGCACCGCTTGCGGAACCTGTATCGATGAGTGCCCGGTTGAAGCAATATCGGAGGGCGATATCTACAAAATCGACCCCGATGTATGCACCGACTGCGGAGCCTGCGCCGACGTTTGTCCGGTTGAGGCTATCCACCCCGAATAACAGAAAATCGTGAAATGTATAAAGGCGGAGCTGGCATAGCCCGCCTTTTTTGCTTTTCAGGGATTGTACCTTGCGCCGCCAAGTACCTTCTGGTAGTCCTTCATCTCCATCAGCTCGCCCAGGGTAACACCCGGATTCCTCTTCATGTACTGATCAACAATTCTGAATCCGATCCACACCGCCGCCTTACCCGGCGACTCATTGGTGAAGTATGAGGTGAACGGGGCCTCACCCGTCAGTTTCCTTATCAGAAACTGGTCGGTTGAAAAAAGCATGTCATGCTCAATCAGATAGGTCCACATCAGATCCTCATTGTTACGGCTGAACTTCATCTGGTCAGGGGTAAAGGCGAAGATAACCTCCTCCGGAACCTCAGGCAGCATGCGTCTCACAAAATACTGAAGCTTACCCTCGTGGAATATACGCGCGAATACATTGTCGGCCCCGTAACCCGTCGCATAGTAATCCCACTCGGTTGAAGCCCAGGCATACATTACATCAGTCACAATATAAGGGCGATCCATCCTCATTGTCAGGTACTTGTAAATACCAAGCCTGCCGTAAAATTCGGTGTCCGGACCGAGGTACCGCTCCAGTCCGATGCCGATGACAGAATCACCAACTATTATGCTGTTGTTAAACCCTGTAACACACGTTACTACTTCAGGCACAGGTTTCCCGGGGAAATAATACCTGTAATGCCTGAAGGCCTGCCTCAGCCCATCCTCTACATCACCGAATTCGGCGAAAACCTGCTCCACCGCGCCATACGCCTCGAAGTTGTTCCTGTCGTTAACAAACACCGACAGGTATTCATGCCATACCGGACTGTAAATATCACCGGTGTGGATTACCTGGCTGAAATACTCAAGGAACTTTCCATACTCCTCAATGAGTGCAGGAACCCTCTCCTTTATTGTTAATGAATTAACAGTAAAAAGATCCTTCTCAAGCCTCTTAACCGTGAAGTCAATATCAACCCCGGTAAGACTTACTGCATACGGATTCTTCCTGCACGAACCGGCCACAGCCAGAACAACCAAAACTACAAACAGAAGAACATATCTTTTCATCACTCGAAAAATGTAGGTACAAAAATAACACCT
>VGGM01000165.1 GCA_016868515.1 Bacteroidota bacterium
GATTCCCTAAACGTGGCGATGGCTGCGACAATTATGATGTATGAGTTTTCGGGGAAGCGTTGGTAGCTTCGGCAATTTTCTCCGCTATCCTTAAACCATCGACAGCCGACGAAACAATTCCACCGGCATATCCGGAGCCCTCACCGCACGGATAGAGTCCGGCAACTTCAATATGCTCAAGTGTATCAGTATCTCTTGGTATTCTTACCGGTGATGAAGACCGCGATTCAACACCAACCACCACGGCCTCATCGGTAACATAACCCCTCATCAGCTTGCCGAAAGCCGTAAAGCCTTCCCTTAGGGCGCTGCAGACAGGCTCTGGCAACCAAGCATGAAGGGCCGAAGAGGTAAGCCCGGGAAAATATGAGGAAGCGGGAAGAGTTTGTGACTGTCTGCTGCTCAGAAAATCGGTCAGTCTCTGAGCAGGGGCGGTCTGTCTCATCCCCCCGTTTTCCCACGCCATTTTCTCAATTGAAGACTGGAACATTAAGCCTGCCATACTACCATGCTGGTTGTACTCCGACAGCTCTTCCGGTCTTATCGCGGCAACTATTCCTGAGTTTGCCCACCTCGAGTTGCGTTTGGATGGTGACATGCCATTTACAACAACTTCACCATCGGCAGTGGCAGAAGGAACAATGAATCCGCCAGGGCACATGCAGAAGCTGTAAACACCACGGCCATTAACCTGCCTTGTGAGGGTATATGATGCCGGAGGCAGGTATTCACCAGCCGGCCGGCCGTGATACTGTATCCTGTCAATCAGCTCCTGCGGGTGTTCAACCCTGACTCCCAAGGCAAAAGGTTTCGCTTCAATGGTAATGTGGTTTGACATCAGCAAATGGTAAATATCCCTGGCCGAATGGCCCGTTGCAAGTACCACATGCGAAGCATTGAATACTTCGCCGCCGGCTGCCGCACCGGTGACCCTGTTGCCCGAAATCAGCAGCCGGTCAATGCGCTTGTTGAATAGTATCAGACCCCCGCAATCAAGAATCGTTTGCCTGATATTCCTTACAATGCCCGGCAGCTTATCAGTCCCGATATGCGGGTGGGCTTCATACAGTACACTTTCATCGGCACCGAACAGATGCAGCAGACGGAGCACCATGGTATTGTCACCCCTCTTCTTTGAACGGGTATAGAGCTTGCCGTCGCTGTAGGTGCCGGCACCTCCCTCGCCGAAGCAGTAATTGCTGTCAGGGTCAACGATATGTTCCCGGCTTATCCGGGCAAGGTCCTTCTTCCGTTCGGAAACATCCCTGCCTCTTTCAATAATCACCGGTCGCAACCCGAGTTCAATCAGCCGTAAAGCTGCAAAGAGACCTGCCGGTCCGCTACCAACTATTATGACCTCTTTTGCCGCTGATACATTGCGGGCCTTATACTGAAACGTATTTTCTTCAGGGGTGTCCTTTCCGGTAAGTACCTCAATTTCAAGGTTAATTACTATTGAAGGTTTGCGGGCATCGACCGACTTTCTCACAATGCGGAGTGTGGAAATGGCATCTGCGCTGCACTTCATTATTGAAGCTGCCCGCTTCCTTACCGCATCACTGTCGGCTGCAACCTCTGGCGGCAGAACAAGCCTTACGATGGTTCCCATGCTACTCGAAGTAGAATGCCAGCACCCAAACCTGCGATTTCATGCGCTCAATGGCATTGACATACTGGGGGTAACCCGGTGCGGGGTCATGAACAAGGACGTCGCGGAGCCCGTTGGCCATTCTGGCCTCAACCGTAAGCTTGAAATAGGTAAGATAGAGGTCAAAACCCGCTCCAACCTCATAATAGAGATCTGACCTTCGCAATCGTAGATAGACAGGATTATCGTCATCGTACTCCTTTTTGCCGGCCAGATCGTGCCGGAAGTTAAGCCCTGTAATAACATACGGCCTTACATTGTTAAGACGGACCCCCTTATACTTAAGCAGCAGGGGGAACTCAAGAAACGACGATTCAAGTTTCTGCTGATCATTGTATACCTCCCCGTTTCTGTAGAAAACCACATTTCGCTGACCAAATGAGACTCCCGGCAGGAACCTTATGTCGAGCGAAGGAACAGGGTGATAGTCGGTAACAATTTGTATGTTGATACCCGGCAGCAGGGTTGTAACTTCGGGGAAGAGCGAGTCGGCCATGTAGGCTGAGCTGGAGGGTATGATCTTGAAATCCATGGTGTTGAACCCCACTGAAAACCCAAAATGGAGTGGTTTCTCATCGTACCATGAATCATTCTTTACCTTCTGCCGTTGTGCAGCGAGAGTGAATGGAATTAATAATACCAGTGCTACTGCTGCTGATCTTCCTGACCTCATTATGCTTATTATGAAATTATAAAACAGATAATCTGGTGGTTTATTGCATTGTCATCTTTCTGGCTGTGTAGATTGTTGCTACCCCGCCAGTTAACCTTTTCATTCCGGTGGAACCAAAGCCGGCTTCAACCAGAAGTGAGTCGAATTCCGCTCCCTCAGGGAAGCTGCCCACCGAATCGGGAAGGTAGCGGTAGGCTGAATAATCGCGCGATATCAGCCTTCCAGCCACGGGCAGTACCCTGCTGAAATAGAACCGGTACAAATTGCTGAACAGGAATCCCTTTGGCATTGAAAACTCGAGCACCATTATCACTCCGCCAGGTTTAAGAACACGGTTCATCTCCCTGAGCCCCCCGAGAGTATCGGAGAAATTCCGCACCCCGAAAGCTGCCATTGCAACATCGAAGCTGCCCGAAGGAAAAGGTATATCTTCGGCCGGCGCATTCATGAGATTGATCTTCTTCTGCAGCCCGAGGCGCAATATCTTTCTTCTGCCCTCCTCAAGCATATTGTCTGATATATCAATACCGGTTACAATAACATCGCCCAGGCAGAGAGCCTCAATGGCAAGATCAGCTGTGCCGGTGGCAACATCGAGTATTGTTTCAGGCCTGATGAGTGACGCTATGGCTGAAACAGCCCTCCTGCGCCACCTGGTGTCGGTTCCGAAAGAGAGAAAGCGGTTGAGGAAATCATAGCGGTGGGCTATCCGGTTGAACATTCCCGATATTTCTGCCCTGCTTTTGGTCATATCCATCAGAAAGCTGTTATTCGAAGCGACAAAGATAAACAGTTATGAAACATTGCCATAAATTGTTAAAATCATATCTGCAGTTTTGTTCTCCGTTAGTCATAAGTTCGCTATTTTTGAACTGCAAAAACTGAGACTATGGATAAGAAGCTGGCTTTTATCACCGGAGCCACCTCAGGAATCGGGAAGGCCACAGCGAAGCGTTTTGCACGCGAGGGCTGGAACGTGATAATCAACGGCCGGCGGGAGGAAAGGCTGACAGAACTAAAGGCTGAACTGGAAGAGTTCGGAGCCGAGGTGCTTCTTCTTGCATTCGATGTGCGGGACAGGCAGGTTGTTGAGAAGGCCGTGGAGTCACTGCACGGTAAATGGAGAGATATTGACCTGCTTCTGAACAACGCAGGACTGGCCGCAGGGCTCGAGCATATCGATGAAGGGTTTACCGACGACTGGGAGAGAATGATCGATACCAACCTGAAGGGACTTCTCTGGCTTACAAGGTCGGTTGCACCTCTGATGGTTGACAGGAACACCGGGCACATCGTGAATATCGGTTCAATAGCAGGCAGGGAGGTATATGATAAGGGTAATGTATATTGTGCCACCAAGTTTGCTGTCGATGCCCTTACAAGGGGGATGCGGATTGACCTGCTGGAACACGGTATTAAAGTGACAAATGTATCACCCGGTATGGTTGAGACAGAGTTTTCTCTCGTGCGTTTCGGTGGTGACGGGGCAAAGGCGGCAACCCCTTACAGGGGCATGAAGCCCCTTACGGGTGAAGATGTAGCCGATGTTATCTTCTACTGCGCAACACTGCCTGCTCACGTCAATATAAACGACATACTGGTTATGCCCACAGCACAGGCAAGCGCAACCCACGTATTCCGTACCTGAAACCTGAAACCTGACACCTGAAACCTGAAACCTGACACCTGAAACCTGACACCTGACACCTATGCAAACCTATACCTACGACTATCTGTTCGCTTTTACCCGCGATACCTTCATGAAAATGGGATGCAGCGGCAGCGATGCAACTACCATTGCCGAAGTGTTTCTGGCTGCCGAAATGCGTGATATTCCGTCGCACGGGATGATTAGGCTCAAGGACTATTTCCAGTTATGGCAGAAGGGCAGGATAAAGACTGCCCCCGACATCAGGGTTGTTCATGAAACTCCCTCTACCGCTGTAATTGACGGCGATATGGCAATAGGCATGGTTCCCGCCAAAGCTTCGATGAGGCTTGCTATTGAAAAGGCCCTGGCCACCGGAACAGGCTGGGTTGCCACCCGCAACTCAAACCATTTCGGTATTGCCGGCTATTATTCAATGATGGCACTGGAACACGATATGGTGGGTATTTGCGTAACAAATGCCAATCCGCTGGTTGCCCCAACCTTTTCAGTGTCGCCAATGATGGGCACCAATCCCATTGCAGTTGCCGTTCCTGCAGGCAATGAGCCGCCGTTTGTGGCCGATTTTGCAACTACCCCAATTGCCCGGGGGAAACTGGCAGTAGCCGAGAAGAAAGGAGAAAAAGTGGCATTGGGATTTGTTCAGGATTCAAAAGGTTACCCAAGCGACAACCCGGCTATCCTTAAGGCCGGAGGTTCGATGCTGACGCTTGGCGGCGACAGGCTGCACGGTAGCCACAAGGGTTACTGCCTGTCAGCAATCGTTGACATTTTC
>VGGM01000166.1 GCA_016868515.1 Bacteroidota bacterium
ATACTCATCGAGGGTTGTCGACCCCTTCACCCCGGGATTGGCTGAAGTGACCTTTCCGGTTCGGTCAACAGTTACCTCCACAACAACAATTCCCTCGCCCTGGTAATCATATTTGGGGAGGGGGAGATCCTTTGCTGATCTGCCTGCAAGATCGGCCGATACGCCACCGGTTCCCAGCCCGGATCCTGCACCCCTTATATTCGAATCGACCGATCCGGTAGTGACCCCCTGATTGCCGGCACCGGTTTTTACTCCTTCGCCGGTTGAGGTAGTTGCTGTATTCTTTCCTGCTGATAGAGCATTCTTTGTCCGGTCAAGAGCTTCCCGAGTCTTTCGGGCTTCCTCTTCCATTCGCTTCTTCTCAGCCTCCTCCTGTTCCTTAATTTTTCTTTGAGTTTCCAGGTCAGCCAGCCTTTTCTTCTCAGCCTCAATTGCTTCCTGTTTTTTTCTTTCAGCTTCGGGATCGGTTGGCTGGACTACTTTTTTAACTTCAGGAGCCTCCTCGTCATGTTCCTGGGTATCTATCTGCTTCTCCTGAACCGGGGAAGCAGCCGTGGCGGAAGACTGCGGCTGGGGAGACCCTTCCTGAGATGAAGACATGGAAGGTTCAACTATTCCGGAGCCGGAGTCATCAATCCCGAAATTCACCAGCAGACCCTCTTCAGTTTGAGGCTGAGTAGCAGTTAAACCGGCAATAGCCAAAATTGTAATAAGGAGTATGTGTATTAATACTGCACCAAATACCCCTTTCCCCCTTTCTGTGGGAAATTCGTACAATCTGTTGCTATTCAGGTCGTGTGGCTCCAATTACCTTATATTTGTTCCTGTTGGCTATTTTGAGAACTTCCACAATATATTTCCACGGTACCGATTCGTCACTATGGAGTGAAATATAGGTGTCCTCGGCGGAACCAACCTTCTGACGCAGCACCGCTTCAAGGTTTTCAAGCTCTACCTGTTGGGTTTCGACATAAAACATCAGGTCGGAGGTGATTGAGACGGTTGTCATTGGTTTGGCTGAGGTTTGCTGGCTGCTTCGTGGCAACATCAGCTTAAGTGCTGTGGGGTGAATAAGTGTTGATGTTATCATGAAGAATATCAGCAGCAGAAAGACGATGTCTGACATACCTGCCAGGCTGAAGCTGGCACTTACCTTATTTCTCTGTTTAATGGGCATGCTCCTCCTTATTTCGCCGGTTCGTTAAGAATGTCCATGAACTCAGTTGATGTGGCTTCAAGTTTGAAAATTACCTTCTCAACCTTTACCACAAGGGAGTTATAGGCAAAGTAGGCAACGATTCCCACTATCAAACCGGCAACTGTTGTTACCAGTGCCGTATAGATGCCATCGCTGAGCAGTGAAACATCAATATTGTTACCTGCATTTGCCATATCGTAGAATGCCTTTATCATTCCAATAACGGTACCAAGAAATCCTATCATCGGAGCAGCACCGGCTACGGTTGCAAGTACCGGAAGCCCTTTCTCAAGCTTGTAGATTTCCAGTTTGCCCACATTCTCGATAGCGGTATTGACATCATTCAGTGGTCTTCCCAGCCTGTTGATGCCTTTCTCGATCATTCTGGCCGCCGGGCTCTCGGTGGATCTGCACAATGCCATGGCGGCATCGATTTTGCCATCATATATGTAGTCCTTAATACGGTTCATGAAATTCATATCCTCTTTTCCTGCACGGGTAATTACGTAGTATCTTTCGACAAAAATATAGATGGCTATGAATGAAAGCAGCAAAATGGGGATCATGACCCAGCCGCCCTTAATGGCAAGGTCAATAAAGGAAATACTGATCTCCTGAGGCTCTTGCATGCTGCCGCCAGCTTCCTGAAACATCGTACTGAGAAGGGTCATAAATAGTGTTTTTTCAGATTCAAGCGCAAAGTTACACATAAAACGTCAGATAGGTGCCGGTATTGTCACCCTGTTGATAAATGGGGTCAGTAATCGACATCGCGGTCTGATGCAGTTATTTCCTTATTGCCGGGTAACCGGTATTGCTGTCGACGGGAACCGGTTCATCCTCTTTCTTCATTGCATCAGCATTCCTCCTGCGGAAGAGATTCCTGAAGCTGTCGAATTCGTGACGGAAGAAAATTCCTATTCCCTGGGTGTAAGGTGATG
Source organism: Bacteroidota bacterium (assembly GCA_016868515.1). Taxonomy (GTDB): domain Bacteria; phylum Bacteroidota; class Bacteroidia; order Bacteroidales; family VadinHA17; genus SLNP01. The sequence continues at coordinate 2,140 of VGGM01000166.1, forward strand.
TTTCGTACAAAAGGTTGTCATTCGATCTGTTGAAAAATTTAAACTTAAGTTTCTCAGTTATTGTAACTTCAACATCAAAAACTCCTGTAACGGTTGTTGCCGTTGATGTTGCCTGATTTGCACCCACATCGAAATTGCCGTTAATGGCAACTCTGTCATTCAGTATCTGGGTTGAGAGTGCAAGTTCAACTTCCTGGGGGCTTATTTCATTTCCGGGCCGGTATACAAAACCCACATCAAAATCGTTGCTGATCTGTGACAGCCAGTTTGTTATCTGGTTCGATAACATCTCCATTGTATTGCCGATGGCTGACATGCCGGCCTCGGTAGTAGGAGTGACACTGCTGCCTCCCTTGAAGGCAGGGTCGGAATAAAACCTTGAAACAGCCAGGAGGTAGACAAATTGCCTTATCATCTCCTCCTCGGTATTTATGGCATTCCTGACATAGCTGCGGGTCTGTTCATCGGCCGTCGGCAGGTTTATGTCGAATGATACGACAGGATTAAGCAATTTGCCGGTCATATGAAGAAGACATTCAACTGGTATCCGGTCCTTGAACCTTTCGTCATGCAACAGGTCGTAAAGTGAGGTTTCCAGTCTGTAGCGTGCCCTGATGTCAATATCGGCATCACTTACATCACCGTTCCACGAAAGTCTGCTGCCTTCATCAACATTGAACCTTTTGTTGACGATATTACCGAGTGTGAAGAGGTAGTCGCCACTGCTGATTATGTAATCGCCCGACATTGTAAAGGTTCCCTTCGGTGTGAGGTTCATATTCAGTTTTCCCGAGCCTCTTCCCCTCATTACGTCACCTGCTTTTGCGTCAAGAACCAGCTGAACTTCTGCATCAGGAGTAACGTCAAGGTCGAAATTGAGTGAAAGTGAACCTTCAGTTGTCTGAGTGGCAGCGACAGGGCCTGTGTCAGTCTTTCCGACAGGGAGGTCGGAGCTTGTGAATGTTACAAATGAGTAGTCGCCAATGCTGAGGGTATTGCTGAATGGCACATAGAATCTGGTATTTCTGTCAGTTTTAGCCGATATATCGAATGCTATGTTACCTTCTGATCCGCGGATTGCGATCACTCCTGTTGCAAAAGCGGTTCCATAGAAAATGTCATTGTCTTTTTGTCTGGTATCCAATAGTTTGGCCTGAACAGGGTTGAAGGTAATATCGAACCCGAAATCATTGAAATAGGTGTGTTTTACGAGACCATTTAACCTTATTGTGTTACCCCTGTCGTCAAGGACATTTATATTGCTGAAAAGAATGCCCGTTTTGTCGAATCGGATACTGTCATTGAATGTATACTGTGTTTGGAGGTAATCCACCCTCATTGCTCCGTCCCTGACAAAGAGCGATCCGGTAAGAACAGGTTCCTTTGGTTTGCCCTTAAGCCTGATTTTTCCGGATGCATATCCTTTTATTCCTGACGCGAAAGAAGAGAGGACTGGATTCAGGATATCAACCGGGAGATCCTGCGCCTGTGCCTCCAGGTTCAGTTCCTTAATCTGAGGGTCATAGTATCCGCCGATATTGATGGCCCTGGTTCCCTCAAGCTCATTGTAAAGCTCTATTCTGGCAATTTTCCCGGGGTTATCCCACACTGAGTTGAGGTAAATATTACCATATTCATGGTCGATCATTCTGAAACCTTCAACAATTACCTTGTCGGTTTCGAGCATGAAATCGCCCATCAGGCCGGTGAGGATAATCTTCCCCGACATTATACCGCCGAGTGCCAGGTGGAGCTGGCCTTCCCTGCTTCCTGAGCCACTTTCCCACATCTGGTTAAGGAAGCCCAGATCGATGCCGGCGAATTCAAGTTTCAGTGAGTCAGTATCTTTGGCTGACATAATACCTGAAATCCGGTAGTAGTCATTTTCACTGCTGATAAGAAGTTCATCCACAATGATTCTTTCTTTTGAGAGCCTGATTACAGCAGGGTTAATACTCCATTTATCATTTCTTACCCATAATCCGGAGGGTTCAACAGAAATTGCGGTTGTCACCAGACTATCCGGTCTGGAGAAGACAGACAGCATTCCCAAAGAGCCTTTGTTGAGTATCTTTTGCCTGTCATCCCAGGCGATTATTGTTATGATTGAATCGGGCCTGCTGCTCATGTCAACCGAGAATCCTGCAAGGGCTATTCTGCCGGCCAGATTCAGGCTTTCCGAGGAGATACTGATGGCTGATAATGAGTCTGTTATATTCCCTTCGAGAGCTACATCTGTAAGGTGGTTGTTTTGAAGAATGATATGTCCTGATCTTGCCTCAACAGATACCTTTTTACCGTTATCGTAGGCAATCAAAATTTCACTGCCTTCAGCAATATCAAGTCCGGTTTCGAAGAATTCGTTAAGCTTGTCAGTTTCATTCAGTGAAGCCTGAAGTGTGAATTTGTTATTACCGTTCTGTCCGGTTTTAGAGCTTACATTACCGGGTGCTTTAAAAAGTGATGGAAACAGAGCTGAAAGAGTATGCCTTACAGAATTAGGAAGCGTACTGAAACTGTATTCACCCTGAAGATTTGCGGAGAGGAAGTCGGAGGTGAAATTCATCGACCCTGAGTTTTCTTCATTTGAGATGTTCAG
>VGGM01000167.1 GCA_016868515.1 Bacteroidota bacterium
ACCAGTTCGGCAGCACCTATATTCAGACTGCGCGACCGGGCGGTTACGATGCCAACCTTAAGTGGGAGCAGACAGCGACATACAATGCGGGTGTGGATTTTGGATTCCTGAGCAACAGGATTACCGGAGACATTGATGTTTATCTAAGGAAAACCAGCGACCTGATTAACCTGGTTCCCGTTCCGGCCGGAACAAATCTTACCAACCAGATTGTCACCAACGTTGGTGATCTTGAGAGTCGTGGTGTTGAGTTCTCGGTGAACGGATACCTTGTTAATAAGAGCGACTTCAACTGGGAAGTTGGATTCAACGCAAGTTATAATACGAATGAAATCACCAAGCTTACCAAGGTAGATGATCCTGATTACAAGGGTATTTTTGTAGGTGGTATCTCAGGCGGAGTTGGAAACAACATTCAGATACACAGTATTGGGTTCCCGGCATATTCATTTTACGTGCTGGAACAGGTTTACGGAACTGATGGAAAGCCGATTGAAGGTCTTTTCGTCGACCGGAATCAGGACGGCTCAATTACAGGTGATGACCGCTACAGGTATCAGAGTCCGGCTCCGAAGGTGTTCATGGGATTTACCTCCCTTGTGAGGTACAGGGATTTTGACCTGACCGTAAACGGAAGGATTAACCTCGGCAACTATGTTTACAATAATGTTAATTCGAATTATGGAGCATATGCAGGCATGGTAGCATCGGGATATCTTTCCAACAGAGTCACCAACGTTGAATTTACAAACTTCGAAAACTCGAGTTATTTCTCTGATTACTATATGGAGAACGGGTCATTCATGAAGCTTGACAACCTTTCGCTGGGATACAACATGTCAGGGCTTCTGAAAGATATGCTTAACCTGAGGATTTACGCAACGGCTCAGAATCTGATAACCGTTACCAAATACAGCGGACTCGATCCGGAGGTTTTCAGTGGTATTGATAACAATATCTATCCCAGACCAAGAATATTCCTGCTGGGGATAAGTCTAACCCTTTAATTGAAAAAAAGTGAGTATGAAATCGATATATTACAGAATTGCAGGTGCGGTGGTGATCATGACATTATTCCTGATTACCTCGTGTGTCAAGGATCTGGATACTATTCCCCTTGATGATGATGTACTAACTTCCGGGAAGCTCTACAGTGACTTTGCCAACTATGAGAAGGTTCTTGCAAAAGTGTATGCAGGGCTGGCGGTATCGGGCCAGCAGGGTCCTGCAGGGAACAATGACCTGAGCGGTCTTGATGAAGGATTCGGTCAATATACCAGGGCATATTTCTATGCTCAGGTATTACCAACCGATGAGGCTCTGTTAGCATGGAATGACGGTAACCTGAGAGATTACCAGGAGATGGACTGGTCGGCTTCCAATGAATTCATTTTCAACATGTATTCAAGGATCTTCTACCAGATCTCCCTTTGCAACGAATTTCTCCGTGAATCAACCGAGGCAAAACTGAGCTCAAGAGGGTTCACGGCCGAGCAGAGGAATACTATAAACATGTACAGGCATGAAGCACGGCTCCTGAGAGCATTGAGCTATTATCATGCCCTTGATATGTTTGGCAGTGTTCCGTTTGTTACCGAGAATGACCCGGTTGGAAGTTTCCTTCCCGACCAGATTTCACGTACAGGCCTTTTTGACTATCTGGAGACTGAACTTAAGGCAATTGAAGATCTTCTGTCTGCCCCCGGAGCCAATGAATACGGCCGTGTTGACCAGGCATCTGCATGGATGCTGCTTGCCAGAATGTACCTGAATGCAGAGGTCTATGGCAAGGGCGCAAAGTATACTGAAACCATTACCTATGCCAAAAAGGTAATTGATGCAGGTTACACCCTTGAAACGAATTATGGCAAGTTGTTCATGGCTGATAATCACACGGCCGATGGAATAATATTTGCCATTCCTTTCGATGGTGTTCAGACCAAGACATGGGGTGGCCCGACTTTCCTTGTCAATGCACAGGTAGGCGGATCAATGCTGCCGGCTACTTTCGGCATAGGCGGAGGCTGGTGGGGTTTGAGAACCAGGCCCCAGTTCGTGGATAAATTCCCAACTGACAATTCTGACGGAAGGAAGATGTTCTGGACAGCAGGACAGAATAAAAGCATTGCCGATATGTTCTCATTCAATGACGGATATGCAGTAATGAAGTGGAAAAACGTTAAATCGACCGGAGGTGCCGGCGTTGACGGAACATTCCCCGATACTGACATTCCGGTTTTCAGACTTGCAGACGCATATCTGATGTATGCCGAAGCAGTTGTAAGGGGAGGTACAGGAGGTTCGCTGTCTAATGCAGTTAACTATGTAAATGCTGTAAGAACCAGGGCATACGGAAATACTTCCGGCAATATTACCCAGGGCGACCTTACACTTAGTTTCCTTATTGATGAACGTGGCAGGGAGTTCTACTTTGAAGGATACCGCAGAACTGACCTCATCAGGTTTGGGCTCTTTACTGGCGGGTCATATATCTGGGAATGGAAAGGTGGTGTACAGGCAGGTGTTGCAACCAATGCGAAATACAATCTTTATCCGATTCCTGATGCCGACCTTGGTGCAAACCCAAAGCTTGTTCAGAATAGCGGTTATTGATAATTGTAAACAATCAACGATATGAAAAATATAGTTCTCTTGATTTTAGCTTCAGCAACACTTTTCCTGACTTCATGCGAGAAGGACAAGGAGAATGTTATTCTGAATGAGATGGTTGAGGCGAACGAGCTTAGCACCCTTACGGGCAGTACGTTTGTTCTCACTCTTGACAATGCTGCCGCTGTATTTCAGAATTTCACCTGGACTGCCGTGGATTTTGGTTTTGATGCAGTAGTTACTTACCTGGTACAGGCCGATAAGAAGGTCAATAACTTCTCCTCACCGATTGAGGTGCTTACAGTTACGAATGATACTACCGGATCAATCAAGGTTGGCGACTTCAACAAAGCACTTCTGAATGCCGGTTATACTGCCGCTGAAGCGGTATTGATGCAGTTCAGGGTAAAGGCTACCATTCACCCCGATGTATCGCCGGTCTATTCCGTACTTCGTGAGGCTACCATCACTCCGTATGCAACAACATTCCCGCCAATTTATATGACCGGTGCAGCCGTTGGCGGCTGGGGATGGGATATGTATGTATACAAGGAGTTAAGAAGTACTGCACCCAACGTCTACGAAACCATAGCAAGGTTTATTAACAATGAGGCATTCAGATTCTTCAAGCAGACCAACTGGGGTCCCGATTCATGGAATTTCCCATACTTCACCGGCACAGTAAGCACTCTTTTCGAAAATGCCAGCGATGGGGACAGTAACTTCAGGTTTGTTGGAACCACGGGTTTTTATAAGATTACCGTGAACATGACCACAAAATCTGTTGCCATGGAGGCCGTATCGGAACCGGTGATGTATATTACCGGAGGTGCCGTTGGAGGTTGGAACTGGAATACTGACTATGTACAGCTTACATGGAAGGCAAACGGTATCTTTGAGGCAACCACAGATTTCATCAACAATGAAGCTTTCAGGTTCTTTGCCCAGGCCGGCTGGGGTCCAACCTCATATAACTTCCCATATTTCTCAGATGGCACAGTTACCAGTCTGCTTGCCAATGCATTGGATGGCGACAGCAACTTCAGGTTTGTTGGTACAACGGGTAATTATAAAATAACCCTCAACATGCTTGATAAGATAGTATCAATGGTGGCCCAGTAGTACCATCGGGCCATATATTGGTTTTTGTCAGGGTTCATTCAGATTGGCGAGAGGCTGTTCCGATAAAGGGCAGCCTCTTGTTAATATGAAAAATAAAAAAGGAGATAATGAGAAGAGTTCTGATTCTTTTGTTTTCAATGATTCTGCCTTTCACCGGCTGCAAAAAGCAGGGTTCTGGTATAAGCAGCCATATACAGTTCTCAATCGGGGGAGATCTGTCATACGTAAACCAGATTCTTGATATGGGCGGGGTTTACCGTGACTCGGGTAAACCTGCCGATCCATATCTGATATTCAGCAGCTATGGAGCGAATACTATAAGATTCAGACTTTTTCATAATCCCGAATGGACAGCAGGTGTTTACGAACCTCCCCTTGACCATTTTTATAATGATATTGAGGACACCCGCAGGGGGATACTTGCCGCAAAAGCCAACGGTATGGCTGTGTGCCTCGACTTTCACTATTCCGACACATGGGCTGACCCGCAAAAACAGATAAAGCCATCTGCCTGGGATAATCTGACTCCTGAGGTTCTGGCAGACAGCCTTTACAATTACACCTACCAGACACTCAGGAAACTCGATGCCTCAGGCGCAATGCCCGAGTATGTACAGGTAGGAAATGAGATAAATCCGGGGTTCCTTTTACCAACTGGCGACAGATGGAAAAATACAACTGTCTTTGCCGGGCTGCTTAATTCTGCAATCAGGGGTGTAAGGGACGCTTCGGTGCAATCTGCAACGAAGCCAAAAATCATACTTCATGTCGCCCAGCCTGAAAATGCAATAAGATGGTTCCAGGGTTTGGATTCGTACGGAATTACCGACTATGATATTGTGGGGTTATCATACTATTATATATGGTCGACGGTTAAAATTGACCTGCTCAGTGATTATATTGAGGCAGTGAGAAAGAATACAGGCAGGGATGTAATGATTGTTGAAACGGCCTATCCATGGACAACACTTAATGGCGACAGTTATGGAAATATAATTG
>VGGM01000168.1 GCA_016868515.1 Bacteroidota bacterium
TTACATTTTTTTCGGTCCATTTCACGATTGAAGGAATGTAAAGGTTCACAAACAGTGCCTTGTTGTCTTTACTCTTGAAATATATTGAGTTCTGGAGCTTCGTGTTGCTCTCAAGGGCTGTACCGTTGCAGCATGTGAATCCTGTCATGTTCGGATTCCCAAAACCTTTTACCGATCCCGGCCTCAATGGCACGTGGTAAGTGTTTCCGGGATTATGCTCGGCAACGGATGCCAGAATGTGGTTGTAAAGTCCACGCTCGTAGTAATCCATCAGAGCTCCACTCTGGTTGAACATGAACAGATCGCGCGTGAGCTTGAGCATATTATATGTGGCGCAGGTTTCATTCTGTCCACCGGCAGCAAAGCCATTCTCATAAAGTGTAGCCGGCTGGGCTGTGAAGCATTCGGCATTGTTTGGGTTCCGTGCACCTGCAACCCCTCCGATACTGTACATATAGTCGTTGGTTGCCATATCCCAGAAATTGTCTGCAATATGATAGTATTCCGGTGCGTACGAATCGCGGTAAATTTCCAGCGCACCTACAATCTGCGGTATGTGCTGGTTTGAATGCAGCGACCGGAACATGTCAACGTTTTTGGCCAGACCGTGGGTGTGGTCGGCGTCACCATAGAACATCCTGATGTTGTCAAACAATCTCGCAACCTCAATGTAACGGTATTCATTGGTAAGGCGATATAGTCGTGCCATGGCATCATTCATTCCACCATACTCGCCGGCAATATACCTGTTCCACATGCTTATGAGGGTCTCCTTCGGTACCCGGCTCAAACGGGCATGCACCCAACTGCCCATTCCTTTAACTATCTCCAGCGCCTTCTCATTGCCACTTATCTCATAGATATCCATCAAACCCGCCAGTATCTTGTGGAGTGTATAATATGGGGCCCATATCTGCGCAGTTGAACCACCGTAGGTTGCACCCTTCTCAAGCATGATGAACTGATCGGGCGGATAGGCGCTGATAAATCCTGTACCCCAGTTCCAGTAATCTGTACGGATGCCCTCAACAGTCAGGTCTGAGTCATAGCCTTCCCTGCCTGTACCCGGAGGTACGGCCGCAGGGTCTGATACAAATGGTCCGCCCGCTGTTTTTGGTTTTCCCGTCAGTTTTGACAAATCATACAGCGTGTTTACCATGTACTCCATTTTGGCGGCAAAGTTCGCCTGTAGTGAAGGATCATAGGCAGTGCTGGCATATGACTGAGCTATGGCGGTGAGGTAATGTCCCGTAGCATGGCCGCGCAGCTTGGTCTGCTGACTGTCCCATCCGCCCAGCGGCCTTGCTCCCTCAGGCTGCGCCTGACCAAAGGTGTTGCGGAACATATAGAGGAACATGTCGGGATTGGTGTTGGACAGTCCGGTAATAAATTTATCGCGGTTCTCAATAAACTTGGTGCTGTGATTATGCATGTCAGTGGTAAGGATAACCTGGTCGAGGCCGAAATCATCGAGAGTACGACCAGGGGTGGTGCGTAGCTTCTCAGCCTTAACGGTTACAATAGCCTTAGGCTGCAGGCTGGTTCCGGCTACCTTTCCGGTTACTGTATAGGTACCCGGGGTGAGCACCTGGCTGTTATCAACAGGGGCAGGCCAAATTACCCTTACATCGGGACCCTTGCGGTTGTTGCTGTAGACTCCCTTTAAATGGCGTGGCAGCCGTGGCAAATGACCCACCTCAGTCTCAACGGCAATGTCCTGAACACTCGTGAGGAACTGATTGTAGAGCTGTGGTGTGGTGGCAGGGAACACCGGCAGGTTGCGGTCGGGCTCGGGCCTTCTTCTGGATGCCGGAACCTCTCTCTTTAGCGCATTGCCGTGAATCAATGCAATCTGTGCCTCCGTTAGCGGAATCCTGTAGATGCGGAAATCGTGCAGCTTGGCATCGATGTAAATATTGTCGGTTCCAAGTGATTTCCCTATCTGGAGCTTGTTGTTATTCTCTGTAACCTGATCGAAAAGCTGCTTAAGCTCGAAGACTGCATTCCTGGCCTCCCCTGCAGGTGCACCGTTAACGTAGGTGGTAAGTGTCCTGGCCGGTGCGTTTATGACAACAGCCACATGGTTCCACCTGTTAATTGCCAGTGCCGCCGAGCTTGCGGTGTAATTGACGGTGCCCATAGTGATCTGGGCCTGAAAACCCTCCTTTTCCCTCGTGCCGGTTAGAGCAGCAAAGAAATGAGAGCCGGTGCCCTTCCCGAAATCGAAGAATATCTGCCCCGCTTTGGCGGAACGCAGGAAGATCCATCCTGAAATTGTCATTGACTCTTCGCCCGCTGCTGCTTCTCCCGGGATGGTTATGAATGCCTCACCGGTTCCCGGCAAAGAAAGAACATTGCCGAAGAGAGAATCAGCCACAAAACTGAAACCCGTGCCCCTGATGGTGCCGTGCAGGTTGTTCCGCGACCAGTCGTTTGCGTCCCTCGTGAACATGTAGCGGGCAACCATGCCTGTCTCCCCGATACCGTCAAGTATCTGATCTCCACCCTGTGCTGTTAAAGGGGCTGTGCCCGATGCGCAGAACATCAGCACTGCTGCTGCTATCAGCCTGATTGTTGTAGTAGTTTTATTCATCATGGTTTTTAAATGTATTTTTTACAATTATTTCCCCGGAGCCAAATTAACAAAGAAATATTTGAAGTTCCATAAAAACTGCCTGAAATTCGTTGGTTTCTGCACCATTAATGTTATCAACAATACCTCACCGGTTGATCCTGTTTAATCCCCTGGCTGTTGTTTTATCATATCCTCAGGTTCGGTCGTTACTGTTGTATCCTCTCCTTTAACATACCGGTTTTTAAAGTTAACGAGGCGGTGATTTATGGTTGTTAGTTGTTCAGTGCTGCCGTAAGACCCGGGAGCAACCGCCTGGGAATTATAGGTAAAATGGTTTCCTCCCTTCACCAGCAGTCCATAGCTCGGACCTGGTGAATGGTTAAAGCAATAGGCTGCATAAACGTTTCCCAGACCTGCTGAGATCGCCTGAGCGTATTCTGCTCCGCCATAAAAATAGGCTGTTGGAAAATCTATACTGTTAAAAAACGGCGCCTCAAAGTATCTGCTTTGATTGTAAAGCCAGTTTAATTCGCCTATCGAAAACAAAAACATTGCCATGGGCTTAAACCCGTTTTCCATTGCTCTCATTACCGTCCAGCCGCCCATTGAATGGCCTCCAAGGACTATTTTCTGTTTATCAATATTGAAATCGGAAGAGATTACGAACGCTATGACCGATTGTATTTCAGATACCCTGTATTCGTAGTTTTCTCCATCTCCAAATGGGTAATTACTGAGATATTCAAGAGCTTCTGAAATGGTTCCGTTTGATTGTCCTTGTATTCTAACGGTCATTACTGCGTCATCATGATCGGGTACAAATACATAGTACCCCTCACGGGCAAGGGCTTCGCAAATCTCAACAGATCCAACGCCTCCGCCTGAGAATCCGTGTGAAAAAATGATCGCCGGATGAGGTTTATTTATTTCCGATGCATCGTACGAAACTTTTCCTTTAACGGTTAAGCCTGAAGATACCACGTTATAATCATAAGTTGTTTCATCGTTAAAAGTTGGATACCACAAAGCAACCATTATACTATCCTGAATATCAAACGGAATCTTGATAAACTTATAACCTGCTTTTGGGAGATCAGTATCCATGGAATCATCCTTTTTCCTGCATCCCGGCAGTGTGATCCCCAGGAACAGAACCATGATGAATGACCATGAAAGTAAATCATCTGAATAATGTGTAAATCGCTTATATCCCATATTCTCTATCATAAACCATTCAAACATAGCTTGTGTAAGTCTCCGTTGCGAAGCCTCCCAAATAACCGTTGCTTTAAACATGCCTGTCTGTTCAATGCCGCTGGCACCAGAACTAAGAAAGTCCTCAAATATAGGCTCTTTTGTTTTTTTTTTCAGTTATGGGTTTGTCTGTATTTTATTAACACTAACTTGGCAGTATATTTTTAAAGTCAGTTAAATCATTTGTTGTCAGTTAATATTGAATTAGATGAATAAGGAACAACTGATTTCGCCAAAGAAACACAACCTCTTTATAATTCTTTCAGCACTATTCATCACCAATGCACTATTGGCTGAGTTCATTGGGGTTAAAATAATATCCCTCGAAAAGATTCTTGATATTAAACCTTTAGATATCCCCTTTCTCGGTGATTCACTCCTGGGTCTGAACATGAGCGTAGGAGTGATTATCTGGCCGATCGTGTTCATTATTTCCGATATTATTAATGAGTATTTTGGAAGGAAGGGCGTCCGGAAGATCAGTATTATCGCAGCATTACTCATATCATACGCATTTGTGATTGTAGTCTTCTCAACACAATCACCACCGGCTGATTTCTGGCTGCAGAATAATGCGGTCGATTCCGATGGCAATCCATTCAATATCAATTTTGCCTATAACTCAATTTTCCGGCAAGGCCTGGGAATAATTATAGGATCAATAACAGCTTTCCTTGTGGGGCAATTGGTTGATGCCTACACATTTCATTATCTCCGCCGAGTTACTAATCACCGATGGCTATGGCTCAGAGCAACTGGTTCCACCGTTGTTTCCCAGCTGGTTGATAGCTTTCTGATCCTGTTCATAGCGTTTTACCTGTTGGGAAACTGGTCGTTTATTGAGGTTATATCCGTCGGACTGGTGCAATATATCTATAAGATTATTATTGCAATATTATT
>VGGM01000169.1 GCA_016868515.1 Bacteroidota bacterium
AGGGCGGAGGTGTAAAGCAGCCCGAAAAAGGCAAGAATAAGTTTTGTTTTCATGACAGCATTTCTTTGAATTCAATATGCAATATAGGAATATCTTACCTTATACCTTGTCAGATACCATATCATTTTGACGGATGTATAAAAATACCGGATAGATGAATCCTGTGCAGTGGTGAAGCTGCATTTCCATAATCTCCTTTACTGACAAATGCCGGCTACAATCCGTTGGCTTTACAGATAACTGAGATGAGAGGCGGCAATGGTATCCGGCATGGAGGCGATGGCCCCAACCAGCCAGGGCATTATGTTACAAAGTATGGTGCATGGCCACTCGCCTTCACTTCTTCACCTGACCTGCAAGCGAGTTGACCTGAGATTTAAGCTCATCAATCTGTTTCTGCTGATCTTTAATAGCCTCAATAAGAAGAGGTATTATCTTGGTATAATCGACAGATTTTAAGCCCTCGCCATCCGTATGTACAAGCTCCGGCAATACTTTCTCCACATCCTGAGCAATAACTCCGATTTGTAATCCTGTTGGAAAATTAAGTGTCTTATTATCAGTCTCTTTACCCCCATTACTTTTGGAAGACATAACAGAAGACAATTCTGTTTCTGATTTCCATTCATAGGTGACTCCCTGAAGACCAAGCACCTTCTGCAACGAACCCGATAAAGGTGATATGTTCTTTTTAAGAGATTTATCCGATGACCACGCAACGGTTCCTGTAGCATATACATTCCCATTAAAATATCCGGCATAGCTTGATGCTCCTATTGGTGCAGATCCATAGACACCATAATTGGTAGCTCCACCGGAGGCGTTCCCGTACACACCTGCACGGAACCCGATACCACCTGTATTTAGTGCCTCACCAATAACCCCAAACCAACCGCCAATACCATGAACCCCAACACCATAATTGGCACTGATGTTGTGCTGGCCCAGTATTGCAGGGTCATCATTTGAGACTTTTGTATCAAGTGCGTAGAGACTGATTGTGCCCGGATTTGCATTTACACCCAAATTACCATTAAACTTGAGTTGCTTTGCGGAAAAGTCACCATAGATCAGTGCATTGTTAAGGTTATCAGCACCGGTGTAGCCTGTTGAGATTATCAATTTATTACTTCCTGATTCATTATAGCCGGCAAATTGCCCCAGGAACACGTTACCACTACCCTGAGCATAATCACCGGCAGCCAATCCAATATAAGTATTATCCCCTCCGGAACCGCTAAAGGCTCCGGCTTCAACCCCTATAAAAGTGTTATAATTGCCTGTGTTATTTGCTCCTGCCATATACCCGAACATTGTCTGGCTGAATCCTGTTGTGGTTTGATTACCAGCCAGGTAACCTACCATTGTACCATAATTGGATGTGGTTTTTTCACCTGCTCTGTAACCAAGAATGGTATTATAATTACCACTGGCATTCCTGGTCCCTGCATCAGTTCCTATCATTACATTATAGACCCCATCCAGGATTGCCGAACCTGCGCCATTACCAATACACGTTTTTGCTTCCTGTAGTGTTAGAATACCCCGCCAGGTATCCAAGATATACGTTGTACTGTCCGCTGGTATTGGAATAGCCGGTCTGATACCCTATCAGGGTGTTATATGATGATGTATTTAAAAAACCTGCCTGATACCCCATAATCGTATTGAACTGACCTGTCTGGTTGGTATATCCCGCCTGGTTACCAATGGAGATGTTGTTTCCCCCGGTGGTTGCCGCGAACCCGGCTGCATTGCCGATAAAAACGTTATTACTCGCAGTAGTGTTCTGAAACCCGGCCTGATACCCGACAAAGAGATTGTACGAGCCCTCTGTGTTGTACCAGCCTGCATTCTGACCGAAAAATGAGTTATAGCTTCCGATGGTGTTGGTATAGCCAGCCTGGAATCCGAAGAATGCATTCCATTCACCTGTGGTGTTCATCCTCCCTGACCGGTAGCCGACAAAGGAGTTGCGGGTACCTTCTGTGTTGTTCTCACCTGCCAGGTAGCCAATAAAGGTATTGAAGAAACCGGTGGTATTCTTATAACCGCTGTTTTCTCCAATAAAAACATTGAGATACCCCGAAGTATTACTGTAGCCACTTGAATTTCCAATGAAAATATTGGATGATCCTCCTGCATTGGTAAAACCGGCAGAGTTCCCGATAAAGATATTGTTGCTTGCATTGCTGGAGCGGCCTGCCTGGTTGCCAAGGAATACGTTGTTGATTCCTGTGGTGTTGGTATAACCGGTCTGGTTCCCGATAAAGACGTTGTTATTTGCTGAAAGATTCGAGAATCCTGCGTCGTAACCAATAAAGGCGTTGAATGTACCTGTTGAGTTGGAACGACCTGCCCTGTGACCTATAAATGTATTGTAATTGGCATTGTTCGTATAACCTGCCTCGAATCCGAGGAAAGTGTTCCATCCTCCGGAGGTGTTTGTAAAGCCGCTGTTTGTTCCCAGGAAGAGGTTGCTTAGCCCTCCCTGATTATTGTGGCCACTGCCGTTACCGATAAAGACATTGTTATTTCCCGTGGTATTGTTGCGGCCCGCGAAATACCCCATAAACGCGTTATTCGATCCTGAAGTATTCTTACTCCCGCTTTCGTAACCAAAAAATGAATTGAATCTTCCGGTCGTGAGAGATTGGCCCGACAGATGACCTATCAGATAATTTTCCTTGGTAAGAAGGACAAGAGGATTAGGATCTCCCTTTGCCTCATCGAAACTGCCAATAGCGAAGCCTCCCTTTGAAGCCTTGGTACCGCCGCTGCTGACATAAACCCTTGTGCTGTCGCGGGTCACCCTCATAAGATCTGATACCGTAGCCTTATTCTCATCGAAACTGCCAATGGCAAAGCCACCCTTGGTGCCTTTGGCATCGCCGTTGCCAACATTAATCCTGACGCCTTCATTGTAGACCGCGAAAACGGTATCGCCAGCCTGATTCCTGACAGCAAAGATCGCCTGGTTCATGAGCGATGATTTGCCTGCAACATCGAGCTTGCTGAGGGTTCCGGTAACATTGTTGGCAGTAAGTGCATAGGGTACACTCCAGAGCCTCGACGACCCCATATTCTGCCATGTGCCGTTGTTGATCTCTGTTTTTATGAATTTAGGGGTAACACTCCAGTCAATGTCGGCAAATGTATTTGCTGTTCCACCCTGCTTGGCTCCCTTGCCAAGGATAATGGTAAAAAGCCCTGAATTGTTGGTTGTTACCGATGAATGAAGCTCATACCAGAAAACAGTGCCTCCAATTGAGTCGGACTGAATTGTTATCCTCACCGGAAGTGACTGGTTTCTTATAGGCTCTCCTGCCGAAGTCATAGCCAGCGCCTGGTAGGTGAAACCCTGTGGTACCTGTGATTTAAGGTCGTGAGCGTGAAAAAAAATCAGAAGTGCAATTGCCGGTATAGATATCAGCAACGGTCTGTTTCTGCTTATAGCTGTTTTCATTGATGGGCAGATTACATTTGTTTTCATGGTCAGAATAATAGGTTTAACTCAATAGGTAAACAATATCATGGGGTAAAAGTTAAGCAAAAGGTTTTTATTGGAGATTTTTTTTTGACGAACGGCTGAAAACAGAAGGCAAACAAGCAGGTTCTGCTGTTACAGGATTAACAGTAGTATGAATTCATGTACCGGGATGATTAAGAGAGCCTGTTGCGATAATCTTCGTAGCCAAACTTCCTTACCAGCCGGAATGTGCCGTCATTATCCCAAATGCCTATGGAAGGATGAACTACGCCGTTGAAGGTTGTGGTTTTAACCATCGTGTAGTGAATCATATCGAGGAACACTATCCTGTCGCCGGGCTCAAGTTCCCTGTCAAACGACCATTCTCCGATGAAATCACCTGAAAGACAGGAGTTTCCTCCAAGCCTGTAGGTTGGCTTGCCGGGAACAGGGTCGGTTGCTCCGAGCACCGCAGGCTTGTAGGGCATCTCAAGACAATCGGGCATATGGGCGGTGAACGATACATTCAGCATGGCGGTCTTAACCTCTCCGTTTTCCACTATGTCCTCGACGGTAGCTACCAGTTCGCCCGTCTCCCAGGCGAAGGCGGTGCCTGGTTCCAGAATCATATGCATGCCATGTTTCTTCCGGAAGGTATTAAGAAGCTTTATCATGTGGCAGGTGTCGTAACCCTTCCTGGTAACGAGATGGCCGCCGCCAAGATTAAGCCATTTTATCTTTGTCAGGTACTTGCCGAACTTCTCTTCCACAGCATTGAGTGTACGCTCAAGGGTAAAGGAATCAGCTTCAAACAGAACATGAAAATGGAGTCCCTCAACTCCTTCGGGAAGTTCATTCTCCAGATGATCATCTGTGACTCCGAGCCTTGAGCCCGGACTGCAGGGATTATAGAGGCCGTGTGATATTTCGGAGAACTCGGGGTTGATACGGAGTCCGACTGAGAGATTCCTGCCTGACGCCTTAATTAGCGGATAGAATTTTTTGTACTGATTAAGTGAGTTGAAGGTAATATGAGATGAGTAACTCATTATTTCACCGAACTCCTTCTCATCGTAAACAGGAAGATATGTATGCGCCGGCGATCTCATCTCTTCATAACAGAGCCTGGCTTCGTTCAGACTGCTGGCAGAAGCACCCGAGATGTACTCCCTGAGAATGGGAAATACACTCCACATTGCAAATCCCTTGAAAGCCACAATAAACTCAACACCCGACTCACGGGCAATGTGACTG
>VGGM01000170.1 GCA_016868515.1 Bacteroidota bacterium
ATCGAGATCAGCAATGATGCATCATGGACATGGATACCGTTTTCGGCAGGTTCCATGGTTTCACCAAGAGCCAGTACGGTTCCCCTGATCATTGATTCAGGTTCGACGGTTTCGTCCACTCTGAATTCGCCGTGGCGGCGGCGGTGGTTTTCAAGGAATCCCTCCCTCATTTTATCATCGGGGGTTATCACATAATATGGTATTTTATGTTTTTTGGTAAATACCGGGTCGAACTCAGGAGAAAGGCCCAGGTCGAAGCTGAAGGTGAAGGTATCCTTTCCGATGAGATCATCTATCCCGGTTTCGCGCGGCAGGGGGTCGCCAAGAATGTCGAGCTTCTCCTCCTTTATATAGTCCATAAGTTTATGTGAAACGATATGGTTCAGCTCTTCGAAGAGGATGGCCTTGCCATATAGCTTTTTGATCATACCCATCGGGGCCATACCCGGCCTGAAACCTCTTATTTGTGCGTTTCTGCGCTGCTTTCTGAGAGCCTCCTCAACCTTTTGTTCGTAATCGGATTTCTCAACTGTAATTGAAACCACTGCATTCAGTGAATCGGTTTTTTCAAGAGCGATATTCATGGAACAATAAATTTAAATTTCGATTTAAAAAAACCGCTCAAACCTTCCATTTTACGAACTGTTCAAGCGGTTTAAACCTGGTGCGGATGAAGGGACTCGAACCCCCACGCCCTGAGGCACAAGATCCTAAGTCTTGCGCGGCTACCAATTACGCCACATCCGCGTGGAAAATCCGCGCAAAGGTACAAAAAATATCATTACAGCAAGGGGTATGGGGCCTATCTTCGGAGTTCGAAGTTTTTGCCCAGGTAGACCTTTCTTACATGCTCATCATCAGCAAGTTGCTCGGCGGTACCCGATTTCAGGATTCTTCCCTCGAACAGGAGGTAGGCCCTGTCGGTTATTGAAAGGGTTTCGTGAACATTATGGTCGGTAATGAGAATGCCTATGTTTTTGTCCTTAAGGTGGGCTACAATGCCTTGTATATCCTCTACGGCTATGGGGTCGACGCCTGCGAAAGGCTCATCGAGCAGAATAAATTTTGGTTTTATTGAGAGGGCTCTGGCAATTTCGGTTCTTCTGCGTTCGCCTCCCGAGAGCTGGTAGCCCAGGCTCTTTCTGATTTTTGCCAGGCCGAATTCGTTAAGCAGGGTTTCAACCCTTTCATTCTGTTCATCCTTTGGCATATCGGTCATTTCGAGCACGGCCCTTATGTTGTCTTCAACCGAAAGCCTTCTGAAAACCGAAGGTTCCTGGGCCAGGTAGCCTATTCCGAGTCTGGCTCGTCTGTAAACAGGCAGGGTTGTTATCTCTTCATTGTCGAGGAAAATCTTTCCGCTGTTGGGCCTTATCAGACCAACTATCATATAGAATGAAGTAGTTTTACCAGCCCCGTTCGGTCCGAGGAGTCCGACGATCTCACCCTGCTGCACCTCAATTGAAACCTTGTCAACCACTGTCCGGTTCCTGTACTTTTTAATCAGGTCTTCAGTAAATAGTTTCATGTTTTTCAAAGTGATGCGTTTTCATTGCTCTTCTGTGAATACTCCCTGTCGCGGCGTTTGTCCTCTTCTGCCCGTTTTATCTCGACCCGGCGCGATATCAGAATCCCGAGTTCGTACAGGACCAGCAGGGGCAGGCAAACAAGAATCTGGCTGAAGATATCGGGAGGAGTGATTATGGCTGCCAGTATAAGGATTACAACAATTGAATGCCGGCGGTATTTCCTGAGGAATGCAGGAGTGACAATACCGATACGCGAAAGAAAGTAAATTACTACGGGCAGTTCAAAGACAATCCCGCTGGCGAGTGATATTGAGGTTATGGTTCCGATGTATGATCGCAGGAATATCTGGTTGCTTACCTGGGAGCTTACCGTGTATGAACTCAGGAAGTGTATTGAGAGCGGGGCAATTACAAAGTATCCGAAAAGAACTCCGGTAATGAAAAGAAATGAAGAGAAGAATACGGCCCCTCTTGCATGTGAATACTCATTTTCATAGAGTGCCGGCCGGAAGAAGCGCCAGAATTCCCAGAAGATGTAGGGGAATGCAATTATTACACCGGCTATCAGCGAGATAGTAATGTGGGTTGTAAACTGCCCGGCCATCTTAATGTTGATAATCTCGAAAGGCTTATTGTTAATACAGAGGGCCTTTATGTCAACAATCTCACCCAGCCTGCAAAGCAACCGGTTGGTAAGAAATGACGGGTCTTTGGGAGCCAGAATAATATTATCGAAAATAATATCCTTGAATATGAAGGCGACGATTGCCATAGCGAATATCGACAGAACAGCCCTGATGATATGCCATCTCAACTCCTCAAGGTGTTCGAGGAATGTCATCTCCTTTTCGCCTTTCGATCGTTTTCTGCTTCCAATTACCATTATTGCGCAGGCCTTTTGCTGATTTTTATCGCACAGCCTGCAAAGATGCGAAAACTTCTCAATGAAAACAACAAAGCCTCAAAATCGCAACAGATGCCACGTGGCGATCATATTCACGGCCGATTGCACAAAAAAAAACAGGTAATTATTATTATTTTCATTTTTTACCGACAATTTTTTTTATTATATTTGGTTAACAGTACCTGTTATCAAACAAGTCGCGGGTAGTTTTATCACAAAGGCTTTATAGTTGAGAAAGGGGTATAACTGGTAATTTGTATTTAAGGGGAACGCAGTTATGTTTGACGATTCTTCCATACACGGGTATTTGAAGAAGTATTTTGGATTTGTTAACTTCAAGGGTAACCAGGAGGCGATCATTAAGAATGTACTTGCTGGTCGCGATACTTTTGTCCTGATGCCTACCGGCGGTGGCAAGTCACTCTGTTACCAGCTTCCTGCCGTGATGAAGTCGGGAACTGCAATTGTGATATCACCTCTTATAGCCCTCATGAAGAATCAGGTTGACGCAATGAGAAACTTCAGCACCGATGATAACGTTGCACACTTTCTTAACTCATCACTTACAAAGACAGCGATCAGCAAGGTTAAGAAGGATGTCATGGCCGGCAACACGAAGCTTCTTTATGTTGCACCCGAATCGCTGACGAAGGAGGAGAATATTGATTTCCTCAGTAATATCGAGGTGTCGTTCTACGCGGTTGATGAAGCGCACTGCATTTCGGAATGGGGACATGACTTCAGGCCCGAGTACAGAAGGATAAGGCCGATGATTGATACAATAGGGAGGTCGCCGATAATAGCATTGACGGCAACGGCCACACCAAAGGTACAGCACGATATCCAGAAAAACCTTGGTATCCTCGAAGCCGATGTCTACAAGTCATCATTCAACAGGCCGAATCTGTACTACGAGGTTCGTCCAAAGCTCGATGTTACGAAGGAGATTATCAAGTATATAAGAAACAATAGCGGAAAATCGGGTATCATATACTGCCTCAGCCGGAAGAAAGTTGAGGAGCTGGCTGAAGCGCTGAAAGTTAATGGCATTAAGTCACTGCCTTATCATGCCGGAATGGATTCGGCCAGCAGGACTATGAACCAGGATAAGTTTCTGATGGAAGAGGCCGATGTAATTGTGGCCACCATCGCATTCGGGATGGGAATTGACAAGCCCGATGTGAGATATGTAATACACTATGACATTCCGAAGAGTCTTGAGGGTTATTACCAGGAGACGGGGAGATCGGGCCGTGACGGCGGGGAGGGGAGATGTATTACGTACTACAGTTACAGTGACATTGTAAAGCTGGAAAAGTTCATGCACGGCAAACCTATTGCTGAACAGGAGATTGGGAAGCAACTTTTGCTGGAGACGGTATCGTATGCTGAATCGTCGGTATGCAGGCGTAAACTGCTGCTGCATTATTTCGGAGAGGAGTATGAACCTGAGAACTGCGAGGCGTGCGATAACTGCCTGCATCCCAAAACACAGTTTGAGGGAACCGATTTTGTTGTGAGTGTTCTTGAGGCGGTTCTTGCCGTGAGGGAGAAATTCAAGGCCGACCACATTGCGAATATTCTTGCCGGAAAAGCCACCAGTGCCATTAAGTCTTACAAACACCACAAACTTGAGATATTCGGTACCGGTGAGGAAAGGGATGAGAGATTCTGGAACATGGTTGTAAGGCAGGCACTTATTGCGAAACTGCTGGCAAAGGATATCGAAAACTACGGGCTGCTGAAACTAACCAGAAAGGGACATGAGTTTCTTGAGAATCCTGAGCCCTTTATGATTGCCGAGGACCATGACTACAGTGAGGCCACTGAGGAGGAGGCTGCATTTGGTGCACGCACGGCAGCTGTTGATGAAGAGCTTGTAAGTATTCTTAAAGATCTTCGGAAGAAGATATCGAAGCAAAAGGATGTGCCCCCTTTTGTAATATTCCAGGATCCTTCGCTCGAAGAGATGGCTATCCAGTATCCTGTTACCATTGAGGAGATGCAGAACATATCGGGTGTGGGTGCAGGGAAGGCGCAGCGTTACGGGGCTGAATTTGCTGATGTAATAAGAAAGTATGTCGATGAGAAGGAGATAATCAGGCCTCTCGACATGGTTGTCAAATCGGTGGTGAACAAATCGGGGATAAAGGTATATATCATTCAGAGTATTGACATGAAGAGGTCGCTTGAGGATATTGCCAATGCAAGGGGACTCGACATGGACGAACTGATATCGGAGATTGAGGCAATAGTCAATTCAGGAACAAGGCTCAACCTCGACTATTA
>VGGM01000171.1 GCA_016868515.1 Bacteroidota bacterium
GTTCTGCACCAAACCTTTGCCGAAAGTTCTCCTGCCTATTACCACCCCTCTGTCCCAGTCCTGCATTGCCCCTGCAAGAATCTCACTTGCTGAGGCCGACCCTTCATCGGTTAGTATCACTACCCTTGCACCTGCAAGGAGAGTATTGGCCGTTGACCTGAAATCCTGCCGCGGCGTCTTATTACCTTCAAGGTAAACAATTAATTTGCCGGCAGGCAGAAGCGCATCGGCAATGGTAACGGCAGGATTCATAAAGCCTCCTGAATTGCCCCTGAGATCAATTATTATGTTCCTGAGGCCCTGTCCTCGCAAATTTGTAACTGCATCGCTGAACTCCTTTTCGGTGGTTGCCGAGAACCTGTTCAGTTTGACATAGCCATTCTCACGGTCAAGCATATATGCCGCATCAAGACTGTTTACCGGGATCTTGTCGCGCGTAATGGTGTACTCCTTTACCTCCCGGGTGCTCTTTCTGAAAATACCAACAATAACAGTGGTCCCCTTTTGACCCATAAGCCTGTCCCTTACCCCGGTGGTTGATATTCCCTTGCCGGCTACATTCTCCCCATTTATGGTAACAATCCTGTCGCCCGGCATAATACCTGCCTTTTCCGACGGGCCTCCTGGCACCGGTGATATAATAAGGATAGTGTCGTTAAGCAGGTTAAACTGTACACCTATTCCTTCAAAATTACCTATCAAAGGCTCATTCATAGCCGCCACTTCATCGGCAGGAATGTAAGCCGAGTGCGGGTCAAGCGATCTGAGAAGCTCAACAATGGCCTTTTCGGTGATCCGGTTCATGTTGACTGTGTCGACGTAGTAGTTGTCGATCAGACTGAAAAGTCTGCCAATCTTGAATGTGCCTTCATTAAGTATCTGTCCGTCAGCCGGCATCCAGAATCCCAGAAGTACAACCGCTACTCCGGCAAACCATTGTATTGTCTTTCTACCTTTCATCGCGTTCCTGTTTTATTCCCATTCTATTGTAGAAGGTGGTTTTGAGCTGATGTCGTAAACCACCCTGTTGATGCCCTTTACCTTATTTATTATCTCGTTTGAAACAGCGCCGAGGAATTCATACGGAAGATGTGACCAGTCGGCTGTCATTCCGTCGGTAGAACCGACAGCCCTCAGAACGACCGCATTTTCATAAGTTCTTTCATCGCCCATTACCCCTACCGACTGTACAGGCAACAGAATAACTCCTGCCTGCCATACCTTATCATACAGGCCGCTTTTCTTCAGGCCGGTAATGAATATCTCATCCGCCTCCTTCAATATTCTGAGCTTCTCACGGGTGACCTCACCCAGTACCCTTATGGCCAGACCCGGCCCCGGAAATGGATGACGGTGAAGAATGCTTTCAGGCATTCCAAGGGCATGCCCAACCCGCCGTACCTCATCCTTGAAGAGGAGTCTCAGGGGTTCAACTACCTTAAGCTTCATAAAGTCGGGAAGCCCTCCCACATTGTGATGTGATTTAATCGTGGCCGAAGGGCCGTTAACAGATACAGACTCTATAACATCGGGATATATGGTTCCCTGCGCAAGCCACTTTACATCTTCAATAAGGTGAGCCTCCTCATCAAATACCTCGATAAAAAGCCGTCCTATCACCTTTCTCTTTGCCTCGGGGTCGGAAATACCCTTCAAACCGCTGATAAACCGGTCTGAAGCATCAACCCCTTTTACATTAAGCCCCATGTGTTTGTACGACTCAAGTACGCGGCCGAACTCGTTAAGCCTGAGCAGCCCGTTATCAACAAAAACGCAGGAGAGATTTGATCCGATGGCCCGGTGCAGCAGTATCGCCGCCACCGATGAATCAACACCGCCCGATAAACCCAGAACCACCTTGTCATTACCCAGCTTATCCTTCAGTAACTGAACCGTCGAGTCAACAAACGAACCGGGCGTCCAGCTGCGACTGCATCCGCAAACCCCGCTGACAAAATTCTCAAGTATCTTCTTTCCTTCGGTGGTATGGTAAACTTCAGGGTGAAACTGAATGCCCCAGGTCTCCTCACCCGAAATATGAAAGGCTCCTATAATAACATCGGCTGTTGAACCTATAATGCGGTAAGAATCAGGCAATGTCGCGATAGTATCGCCGTGTGACATCCAAACCTGGGTTCCATGAGAAATATTATTGAAAAGCTGATCGTTGTTGTCAACAAAAACCAGGTTCGCCCTGCCGTACTCTCTTGTGTTTGAAGGAAGTACCTCTCCGCCAAAGTAGTGAGACAGGTACTGGGCACCATAACAAACACCAAGCAACGGAATATGACCCTTTACCTTGCTTATGTCGGGAACCGGGGCTTCACTGTCGCGCACCGAGTGCGGACTGCCCGAGAGAATAACCCCCTTAACAGTGTCGTCGGGAACCGGAAAATGATTGTATGGATGTATCTCATAATAGACATTCAGCTCGCGTATCCTTCTGGCTATCAACTGAGTATATTGTGAGCCGAAATCGAGTATCACTATTTTCTCCTGCACTTGATGGAAATTAATAAGGTAGCAAAGATAGTTATTCTTGTTTAGCTTTTCCGGCAGGCAGCAACATCAATGGTGAGCCCTTCACTGGCCGCTATTGCTCGCGGAAATATTGCGGCTGCCTCTTCAACAAGTGGCCCGACATCCCTGTATCTCGCCGAAAAATGACCTATAAGCAGGGTGCCGGCTCCTGCCTTTATGGCAGCAGCTGCAGCATCGGCAGTGGTGGAGTGGCCTGTCTGATGTGCCAGCTCCTTCCTGGCCGAATCAAAGGTTGCTTCATGGTACAAGAGATCAACATCCTTTACAAAACCAGCCAGCCGGGGGAAAGGCGAGGTGTCGCTGCAATAGGCATACGACAGGGGCTTCGGAGGCGGAATGGTTATCTCATCATTGGGTACCAGAATACCCTCTCCGGTTACCAGATCGGCCCCCGATTTGACCTTTTTCATCTGGTTTACAGGTATGTGATACCTGTCAAGGGCCTCCATTCTG
This sequence comes from Bacteroidota bacterium, assembly GCA_016868515.1. GTDB lineage: Bacteria > Bacteroidota > Bacteroidia > Bacteroidales > VadinHA17 > SLNP01. The sequence continues at coordinate 2,995 of VGGM01000171.1, forward strand.
ATTTTTCTCTCGGCCTCCCTCTCCCTGAACAGGAATCCGTATGAAGGAACCCTGTGCCTTAGGGGGAACGAAACTACCCTCACAAACTTCTCTTCAAGTATAGTTACAGGATCTTTTGCTGAAAGCGGAATAAACCTTAACTCAAAGGTTGTTACTATGTCAAAATCAGCGAGATGCGTTATCATCTTCTCGCCGTAACCGGCTGGCGCATAGATATGTAGCGGTGCTTTCCTGCCGGTAAGGTTCATCGACGATATCAGCCCGTAAAGGCCGAATACATGATCGCCGTGTATGTGCGATATAAAAATATGATTAATGCGGCTGAACCTTATCCGGTTCTTCCTGAGTTGCATCTGGGTTCCCTCACCGCAGTCTATCAAAAAAGGCCGCTCATGTACAGTTAGTACATGAGCGGACGGATATCTTTCTGACGTGGGTAAGGCTGAACTGCTACCAAGTATGGTTAGTCGGAAACTCACCCGGTCACCTGCATGTTACTGCGATATCATCTTTTCTGCTTCGTCAAGAGTGCCGGTAATTGTCAGAACAGTGTCAAGCTGCGAAATGGTAATCAGCCTTTCTACCGCTTCATTCAAACCGCAGAGAACAAATGTCCCGCCGGCATTCTTGCATAGCCTGTTCGCCACCAGTATGGCGCTCAGACCGCTGGAGTCACAATAATGGCAATTCTTCAGATTAAGGATGATATTCTTCTCCCCCTTACCTGAAACAAGTACGAGTTCCGATTTCAATGCCGGAGCTATGTGGGTGTCAAGCTTCTCGGTAAGGATCTCGATTACAGTACTTTTATTACGGCTCTCTATGTTAAAATCCATATCGGTAATTTTAGATAGCCTAAATTTACAATTATTTTTCTATTTCTTGGAAGCTTTGTTAGCTTTTTCTTCCATTTCTTCTTTAAGAGCTGCCAGTTCGCTTATATCACCAAGCGTCGTCTTCTCAAGATTTGACTTTATCTTGCGTGTGGCCTTGCGCGTGGAATCAGCCTCCGATTTCTTTGCCGAACCTTCAGCAGTTCTCTTCTCATCCTCAAAAACCCTGCTGTGCGAAACAATAATCTTCTTTGCTGATTTGTTGAACTCTATTACCTTGAACAACAGCTTTTCATCAACCTTTGCCGGGATTCCGTCTTCCTTCACAAGGTGCTTCGGTGTCACAAAGCCCTCTACTCCGTAGGGAAGAGATACAACGGCTCCTTTGTCAAAAACCTCGGTTATTGTACCCTCATGCACCGAATCGGTTACGAAAAGGGTTTCAAAAACATCCCATGGGTTCTCCTCAAGTTGCTTGTGACCGAGACTGAGTCTCCTGTTCTCTTTGTCAATCTCAAGAACGACAACCTCAATTCTCGAATCGATGGAGGTAAACTCTGCCGGATGCTTTATCTTCTTCGTCCATGACAGGTCGGAGATATGTATAAGACCATCAACACCCTCTTCAATCTCAACAAACACACCAAAGTTTGTAAAGTTGCGAACCCTTGCCGAATGCTTAGTCCCTACACCAAACTTCTCATCAATCTTCTCCCATGGATCGGTTTTGAGTTGCTTGATGCCCAGTGACATCTTCCTGTCTTCCCTGTCGAGTGTGAGAATCACGGCCTCAACCTCGTCACCAACCTTCATAAACTCCTGTGCGCTGCGCAGGTGCTGCGACCACGACATCTCCGATACGTGAATCAATCCTTCAACA
>VGGM01000172.1 GCA_016868515.1 Bacteroidota bacterium
TTATTGTTTCCCGAAAAAAGGTAGTTGCCGTCTGATGCATATTTTGAGAAATAGCCCAGAATAAATGCCAGCAGGGGGGCCTCAAGCAGGTTTATTATCATGTATTGCCTGTCTGCCCTTTTCCTTGAAAGGTTCCTGTCAACAAAGGTGCGTATCTGCCTAAGCCTCCCGGGTACCCTGAAATTGCTCGGAGGCAGGGGCAGTCTGCCCGGATTGGGCCCGGGTACCAACTCCATCTTGGTAACATACTTCGAATACCACTCCTCAGGCTGAATCTGCCTCTCCTTGCCGGGAAATCCCTCGTTGTCAATTACTTTAGCATCAACAATCTGTAACAGACTCTCTGTTTCAACGTTACCGCAGTTAGGACATTCGCTCTCACCAGAATTGGCCTGCGATACCTCACTCTTGAAATAAACAAGCGAATCTACCGGGTCTCCATCGTAAATGGCATATCCCCCCTTATCGAGCAGCCAAAGCCTGTCAAACATCTTCATGATATCAGATGACGGCTGATGTATAATCGCAAATACAAGCTTGCCCCGCATTGTCAGATTCTTGAGAAGGCCCATTACCTTTTCTGAATCATGCGATGATAACCCCGACGTGGGCTCATCGACAAACAGCACTGCTGGCTCCCGCATGAGTTCAAGTCCTATATTAAGCCTCTTGCGCTGACCGCCACTAACTTTCTTGCTGAGAATATCACCTACCTGCAGGTCCCTGGTATCTGTAAGGTCAAGGTCGGTGAGAACACTGTCAACCAGGTCATTCAGCTGCTCCTCACTAAAGTCACCAAAGCAGAGCCGGGCGTTGTAATAGAGATTCTGAAAAACAGTAAGCTCCTCAATAAGCATGTCATCCTGAGGAACATAGCCTATAAGCCCGGAAAGGGAATCGCCTTCACTGTGCAGATTGTATCCGTTCAGATAAACTGACCCGGAAGTTGGTTTGAACTTTCCGTTAAGAACCTTAAGCAAGGTTGTTTTACCAACTCCGCTGCCACCCATTATCCCGACCAGGTTCCCCGACTCAACGGAAAAACTCATCTTTCTGAGGCCGTATACCGAACCCCTGAACCTGTATTCTATGCTGTGGCCCTCAAATACCACGCGGTGAGGTATCTTGCCTGTAATAAATGATTTATATACTTTCGAATAGTATATCGGCTCTATCCCCGGCCCTTTTATGTTTACCCCCCTGTCGAGCAGGTAAGCCCTGTATGGAATTATGTCCCTTCCCTTGAAATAGAGTTCCTGGTTTCCCTCATAGGTAAGCAAAAGTGATCCTGTGCTTTCAATCAGCAGAACATAAAGGCTGCCGGAGAAACCGTTTACCGTCATGTGGTTCCACAGGTGGTAGTTCCTGAACTGTGGCTTCCTGTCATGATCGGGATCATCGGGGCCTTCAATTATTAGAATGTTTCCGGGGGAAACCCTGTCAAAATCGGCACCAATCATGAACGCAAATGCATTGTCGTACTCAGCCTGAGGTATGTTGAAAGTGCGGGCTACTATCTCAATAATGATACGTTCCTGTGAGGTAACAACCCTGTCTTCGAATGCAAACTCAAGTAGCTGAAGGAATACGATCATTCTTTCATCAAGAAGCAGCCCCTTCTTAATCTGACGGCAAATGTTGGATATCTGGAATGTGATAAGTGACTTGTCATCAAAGAGATCCTTCTCATTGATGCTTTTCAGTTCGGAAGCATAGAACTCCAGATTGCTTTCGAACTTCTCAAAGTACTTCTCCTCAAGCTCCCTGTTAAGGTACCTGCGCAGGTAACTCCGCAATATCTTCCTGCCTCTTGCCGATACACTCCCGGGCTTGACCGTCGAGATAATTGCAAATATGTGAATCAGGGCAAGAAGTACCGAATCTCTCATAGGTAACCGGCATCAGCCTCAGGAATCTCTCCCCGGTGAACTGTTAAAAAAATTCAATTTACCAGCTTTTCACGAACCTCCTCTATTGCAAGGGTAATTGCCTCCACATCCTGAAGGGAAAGAGAGGTTGACAAGCCTGCATATACTTTTCTTACAGGTTCAAGTGCACTTATGAACTCCGCTACCATCTGATCGTCAGAATAGGGCCTGGCAATCTCAATGAACAGTTCAAACGATTTCTTCTGCTCGAGTAGAACCTTAACAATTCCCTCAACATGATAAACCGACTCCGAAATATTCGTGGTGATGTACATTCCCTCCACCCAGGCTCCTCCTACCATCAACAGGGCAAGTGACTGCTGATCATTCTCACTCAGAAAACTGTATGTATCATTGAATGCTTTGGTCAGTATGCCAACCAGCATATCGCGGTTATCAAAATTCACCTTTATGTCATTGTAGAGCTTCTCATCATATATCTGACTCATATTCAACTCATTTGCCAGCATCCTTATGGAGTTCATGTAGTTAATTATCTCCTGCTGCATGTTGTACAGGGTGGCGTAGCTAAGATCTGCCCCGTAAATTCCTAGGTTGACAGCCCTGTTTCTGCTGGTAAGGTACTTTGATGCATTTTCCACGGGATTCGAGATGCCGATAATATAGCCAACGTCAAGATCGGTAAGGAGCTTTATCACATCGGCCGACGTTGGTAACGGATAAACATTCTCCTCGATCTTCTGCTCTATCATGCTGAGCTGATCAAGTTCAATCCGTTTCTGGTCATCCTGTTTCCGGTTCCTGCATGAATCAAGGCCGGCAACCGCCAGCACAGCCAAAGCTGTAATTGCTACATATTTAACCAGTTTCATAAGCTTTCTTTTAAAATATTATCTGTTTAAAACCGATGCTAAAAATAACAATAATAATAACGCGCCGACCTTATTGCCCGCTCTTTTTTCGCTATCTTTGCGCACCTTGCAGAATTTGGTAGAATTGCTCAAAAAGAGTAAATGGAAAGAGGAATCCCGGTAAGGCTTACCCTGGAAGATGGATCATATTACACCGGAAGGTCATTCGGAGCCATAGTGCCGGCTGCCGGTGAGGTGGTTTTCAATACAGCAATGACGGGCTACCCCGAGAGTCTTACCGACCCTTCATACCGGGGCCAGATTCTGTGTCTCACCTATCCTCTGATCGGCAACTACGGAGCCCCCGGCAGTGAAAACGAAAACGACCTTCTGCGTTTCCATGAATCCTCCTCCATACATATTTCCGGACTGATAGTATCAGACTACTCGTTCGAGTACAGCCACTGGAATGCCGATGAAAGCCTTGGCGACTGGCTCCTGAGAAACAATATTCCGGGTATCTACGGTATTGATACCAGGGCCCTTACGAAAAGACTGCGCGAAAAGGGAGCAATGCTTGGAAAAATTGAACCGGCCGGATCGGAAACATCATTCCATGACCCCAATTCGGTTAACCTCGTTAACGAGGTAAGCACAAGGGAAAGAAAGGTATACGGCAATGGCCGCCTCAGGATAGTAATGATCGATTGCGGAGTTAAGTACAATATCATCAGGAACCTCCTGAAGCGCGACACTACGGTAATTCGTGTCCCCTGGGATTATGACTATCACAATGAGGAGTTTGACGGGTTGTTTATATCAAACGGACCCGGTGACCCGAAGATGTGCGTTCCGGCTATCGAAAACATCCGGAGGTCCCTTGGTTCCTCCAAACCTGTTTTCGGGATATGCCTTGGCAACCAGCTAATGGCCCTTGCCGCCGGAGCCGATACCTATAAGCTGAAGTATGGCCACCGCAGCCATAACCAGCCTGTTCTAAAGGTCGGAACCAACAGGGCCTACATTACCTCGCAGAACCATGGTTATGCCGTAGAAAACGAAACCCTTCCCCAAGGCTGGGAACCTCTCTTTTTAAATGTCAACGACAATACAAATGAAGGTATGAAACACATATCAAAGCCCTTCTTCTCAACCCAGTTCCACCCCGAAGCATCGGGCGGCCCTACCGATACCGACTTCCTATTTGATGATTTCATAAGTATGATAGAAAAAACCGTTGACAGATGATTGACGGAATTGGCAAGGTATTGATACTCGGGTCGGGGGCCCTCAAAATAGGTGAGGCCGGAGAATTTGACTATTCAGGGTCACAGGCACTGAAAGCCCTTAAGGAGGAGGGGGTTACAACAGTCCTGATCAATCCGAACATTGCAACGGTCCAGACCTCGGAGAACATAGCGGATAAAATATATTTCCTCCCTGTCACACCCTTTTATGTTGAGAAGATAATTGAGAAGGAGAAGCCCGATGGTATACTCCTCTCTTTTGGTGGTCAGACGGCTCTGAATTGCGGAACCGAGCTTTTCATAAAAGGGGTTTTCGAAAAATATAACGTCAGGGTTCTTGGTACTCCGGTGAGGTCTATCATGGATACAGAAGATCGTGAGCTATTCGTAAAGAAACTCGATGAGATTAATGTAAAAACCCCACGCAGTATCGCTGTCGGATCGGTTGATGGAGCAGTCGAAGCTGCGGGCAGGCTTGGTTTTCCGGTAATAATCAGGGCAGCTTACACCCTGGGAGGTCAGGGAAGCGGTTTTGCCTGTAATGACAATGAATTAAGGACCCTGACCACCAAAGCATTCTCCTATACAAGCCAGATTCTGGTAGAGGAGTCGCTCAAGGGATGGAAAGAGGTTGAATATGAGGTGGTAAGAGACTGCTATGATAATTGCATTACGGTGTGCAACATGGAGAACTTCGATC
>VGGM01000173.1 GCA_016868515.1 Bacteroidota bacterium
AGTGTTGTATTCCATGTTCTTGACTCTGGTCAGGGTTTCCAGAAGAGCAGCCTGATACTGTGTGTTAAACCGGGTGACAGAATGAGCATCAGCTCATCTGACACCCATTCGGCAGTGAGCCTGATACTGGCCAGAAAGCTTGTTGGGCTTATGAATGGCGAAATATGGATTGAAAAGAACGGTGTTTCAGGCACAGGGGTTTATTTTTCCCTGCCGGTAAAGGAGCCGGCATCAAAGCCCGGATCATTTTCTCACGAAATAAGAACCAGGATGGCAATCTGATAGAGAAGTCAGGGTCTGAGTCAGTCTGCGGACTCTTTAGTGCAATTGCTTTCAGGATCTCCCGCCCGGGAGGTCCTGAATTATTTTTTGGTGATATCGGTAACCTTAACCTCAGTGCGGCGGTTCAGCCTTCTGCCCTCAGGGGTGGTATTGTCAGATACAGGTACTGACTTTCCATATCCCCTGTAGGTAAGTCTCGCCGGTTCGACTCCCTCTGCAACTAGGAATCTGAAAACAGCAACAGCTCTCTCCTCTGAAAGCTTCTGGTTTAGCTCATCCGACCCGGTGTCATCGGTATGGCCGCCGATTTCGATCTTTAAGCCGGGGTTATCGGCAAGCAGGGCAGATAGTTTTTCAAGTTCAGGCATTGAACTTTTTAGCAATACTGAGCTGTTGATATTGAAAAGAACGTTGTAGAGTACCATTTTCTCCCCAGGTTTAATTGTATTGAGGAGGATGTCTTTCACAAGAGGCATATAATCGGAATACTCGCCCTCGAACGGGAAGTTTTCAGAATAGAACAGGAAACCGGGAGCCGAGACATTAAGTCCGTAGCTGAAACCGGAGGGGAGGCAAACCAGGAATTCACCGTTGGCACTAGTTGAAGCTGCAATAACAGTTTCACCGGTGGTGAGGTTCACCAGTTCATAAAGTGCTCTCAGGCTTCTGCGAGTATCATAGTCAAACACCCTGCCTTTAAGGTATGATACCTTTTCGGGTCTTGCACTTTCGTGAAGATCAAACCAGAACAGGTCTTTCTGTCTTCCCATTGTTGATGTTGAGGCATAATATGCACGGTAACCGTTAGATTCGATGGTAAGCCCCATTTCGTCATTGTGGGTATTGACAGGATAACCCAGATTAGCAGGTTCACTCCATAATCCTCCGGCCGACAGGCGCGACACATAGATATCAAAGCCACCCATATTGGGCCGGCCTTCGGAGGAGAAGTAGAGAGTTTTATTGTCGAAATGGATAAAAGGAGTTACCTCGTCGCCTGCTGTATTAATCACCGGGCCGGCGTTAACGGGTTCCTTCCATTTTCCATCGCTGTCCATATCAGAAATCCAGATATCAAGTCCTCCAAAACCGCCCGGTTTGTTACTGACAAAGTATAGTCTTTTTCCATCGTTGCTTATGGAGGGTTGTGATTCCCAGTACTGGGAATTGACAGGGGGGCCGATATTCACGGGATCAGACCACCGGATGCCGTCGAAAGATGAGAAGTATATATCACAGCGGCCTTCACCATCGGGCCTGTCGCAAGCAGTAAAGTACATATACTGCCCGCCCGCCCCTATTGACTGGGCTCCTTCATTCCCCGGAGTATTAAGCGGGGCTCCTGCACTGAATGCCCTGCCCCATGTCCCGTCGCTTCTTCGCAGGCTCACATAGAAGTCTTCCTGTCTCCTTCCTGCGAAGTAATCACTGCCACCGGTTTCAATTTCGCGGTTAAACATCAGCGTTTTGCCGTCGGCAGTAATCGAGGGTGAATACTCGTTAAATGCAGTGTTTACCGAATCGCCCAGGTTTACCGGACTGAAAGGAACCGGGTGCTTTTTAGCCTCTATGGAGTAGAGGCAGTTGGCAATTTTTCTTTTGGCGTCGGCCCCCAGTTTGGCAGAGGCTTCTCCGGTGGCAAGAAAATCGGTTAGTGATACCAGGGCAGCCTCGTACTGGCCGGTATTGAATTCGGAAACACCGAGGTAATAGAGAGCCGGTTTGAAGAAATCCCTGTCAATCTGAACAGCCGTCCTGTAATTGCCAACGGCGAGATCGAACATTTTCCTGTCGTAATAGAGCTCGGCAAGAGTAATATATGCTTCATAGAATTTATCATCGATGCTGACAGCTTCCTTTAATCTTGATTCGGCAGTGCTGTAGTCAAGAAACTCATACGCCATTTTACCTTCATTGTAGAGTCTCAGGGCCCTTGACGAGCGGGTATGCCACTTCTGTTGTGCAGCCATATCGGTACCGGTTGACAGCAGCAGCAATGCAAAAGCAAGCAGATATGGCTGAAAAATCCTCATCTTCAGGGAATTCTCATGAATTTATGCGCCTGCAGTGATATCATCCACTTTGTATTTCTCTTTACATACTCTACAATTTCCGGAATCATGGTTTCATACACACTCCATTCAGGCTGAAGGTAGAGCAGGCAATCATTACCGACAAGCCGGCTGTTTTCCTCTGCCCAGTCAAAGTCAGATGTGTTATGCACAATCACCTTCAATTCATGTGCCATTCCAAATATCGGGGGAACCGGGGGCATATTCTTTTTTGGAGAGAGACATATCCAATCCCACTCACCCGAAAGCGGATAGGCGCCTGAAGTTTCAAGGAAGGTTCTGACACCTGAACTCTTAAGGCTTTTACAGAGATATCCGAGGTTCCACATCAATGGTTCACCTCCTGTAACCACCACCGAACCGGCTCCCGACTCAATTACCCTGGTAACAATATCGGCGGTGGCTGTAACCGGGTGAATAAGGGGGTTCCACGAGAACCTTGTATCGCACCATGAGCATCCTACATCGCACCCTCCAAGCCTGATAAAGTATGCGGCTTTCCCGGTGTGATGCCCCTCCCCCTGTACCGTGTAAAAATCCTCCACGAGAGGAAGAACCATACCTTCCGGATCGATATTAGATACGCTCAAAATAATTTCAGAAAAAAAATTCAACTTCTATTTAATACCCAATGCCCAGATCATTCTTTCAAACAATTCGGTGTTTTCCATAATACCTCCGAATTTTTCCGAACCGGCCCCGCATGAGAGAACAGGAACCATCACGGCCGTATGTCCTGTAGTCGGCCATTCAGCCCTGACGCGTCTCTCGGCAATGCTGCCGCCGGTGAGGGCCATGCCTCCGGCTTCATGATCGGAAGTAAGGATAACGAGAGTATTTCCATCCGATTTTGCAAATGCCATGGCTTCGCCAAGTGCAGCATCAATATCGAGAGTCTCGGCAACAGCATAGTCTGTATCGCTGTCATGACCGGCCCAGTCAATCATTGAGCCTTCCACCATCAGGAAAAAGCCCTTATTGTTCTCCGATAATACCTCGATGGCTTTCCTTGTCATTTCAGCCAGAGAAACAGACCTTCCCTCGCTGGCCTTGGGCATATGATCAGGATAGAAGAGGCCTGCAACGCGACCTTTCCTGACCCCCTTAAGCTCATCAGGTGAAGTAACAACGGTGAACCCTTCCTCCTTAAGCTTTTTAACAAGATCAATGCTGTCTGACCTGTTGCCGAAGTGGTCGAACCCTCCTCCCATAAACAGGTCAATGGTTCCTTTAAGGTAGAATTCAGCAATTTCCTCATAGCTTGAACGTGATGCCACATGTGCAACAAAAGAGGCCGGCGTTGCATGAGTTACAGTACTGGTGCTGATCACACCTGTTGCGAGACCATTTCGCTTCGCAATCTCAACAATGTTCTCGATCACCAGGGTGTCGGGCGACATACCTATCATACCATTACGCGTTTTTACGCCGGTAGCGATAGCGGTTCCTCCCGCAGCCGAGTCGGTGATATACCTGTCTGATGAGCTTGTCGTGGCCAAACCTGTTACAGGCATGCTTTCAAGATGCAGCGGTGCTCCGGCTATTGTCATGGCAGCCGTTAGCTGGGCAACCCCCATTCCGTCACCAATAAAGAGTATAATATTCTTAGGAGCGGTGCTCACTTCAGGATCCGGGCTTCTGTCAAGACACGACACCAACGATACAGAAACCGACACCAGTACAACCGGTAAAACAAACCAAAACCTTTTCATAATCATTAAATCCTTTTATCTTAGTTAATACTATTTCAATTATTTCCGTAAACCAGCTGCCATTCCCTCTTAATAGCGGGTACCGTTACAGCTTCAGGTACAACTTTCCAGTTATTGAGGCTCAATGGTTCAAGAATTCTCTTTTCACTTATCCATTCAATCATGTAATATCTGAGGTCGCGACTGGTAGATTTCAGAAGCCGTGCAAGTGCCTCTTCGGATGAGAGTCCTGCACCAGTTCTGATGTGACCTCCGCCTCCGCTTGCCCTGTAGCTGTTTATTGCCACGCTGTATGTACTGTCAATATGGAATGCCCTGCCGTCTGAAAGGCCTGAAATAACAACCCTGTTGCCGGGATCAAGTGTAACATCAACGGTGTAGTCAATTCCGGCGGCTGAATCGAAGTTGTATACAGGCTCCCTCAGCCTGAGCCTGTCAGCGGAAACAAGTGGTTTACCATCGGGCCCCCTTCTGTAATTAAGAAGATAGGGGTCGCCCTGAGTAAAATTATTAAACCATCCTGCCGCGGAATGTTCCAGGAAACCGTCAATTTCACTCCCTTTAAGAGAAATGGTATAGAGCATGTTTTCGTACCTGTAAAGTTTG
>VGGM01000174.1 GCA_016868515.1 Bacteroidota bacterium
CAAAAAGTGCAAGGTTTTTTGACCAGCCAAATCCGGTTGTTTTTATTGATGAGATACACCGATTCAATAAATCGCAGCAGGATTCACTTCTGGGTGCTGTTGAACAGGGAATAATCACACTTATCGGGGCTACAACAGAAAACCCCTCTTTCGAGGTTATCCCTCCCCTCCTTTCACGCTGCCAGGTGTTCATTCTGAAGCCGCTTGATGACGAGGTATTGAGACTGATGATCTCGGGTGCACTTAAGAAAGACCTGCACCTCAGAAAGTATCGGATTACCATAGCCGGGGATGAAGCCCTTGTAAGAGTTGCAGCAGGCGATGCCAGAAAACTCTATAATGCCCTTGAACTGTCGGTGGCGATGGAACTAAAGGAAGCAGGCGAAGACGGAGAAGTGGTAATCACCGACGAAAAGGTATTGAATCATATCCAGAACAATCTTGTACTGTACGACAAGAACGGAGAGATGCATTATGACATTATCTCTGCATTTATTAAATCGATCAGGGGAAGTGACCCCAATGCCGCTGTTTATTACCTTGCCCGTATGGTGGAAGGAGGTGAAGATGTAAGGTTCATTGCCAGAAGACTGATAATCCTTGCAGCTGAAGATATCGGCCTTGCTAATCCGAATGCCCTGATGCTAGCCCAGTCGGCTTTTGAGGCAGTTAACGTAACCGGATGGCCAGAGTCGAGAATCATACTCTCGGAAATAGCCATCTACCTGGCGCTTTCGCCAAAAAGCAACAGTGCCTACATGGCCATAAACAACGGCCAGGGGCTGGTTAAGGAGACCGGCAACCTGCCGTTACCGCTTCATCTGAGGAACGCCCCGACTAAACTCATGAAGGAACAGGGATACGGAAAGGATTACCAGTACGCCCATAACTATGATAATAACTTCATTTACGAAAACTACCTTCCCCGCGAAATTGAAGGGAGAGTATTGTATAATCCCGGTAAGAACAACCGGGAAGATGAGTTCAGATCGCGGCTGAGGGATATATGGAAAGATAAGTACGGTTACTGAAACACCCGCTGCCAACTTATCGTATCTTTGCAGACAATTGAAAACAGAGTTTTAACCAATAATCACATGGAGATGAAAAGAGTTATCCTTTTTTTATTTATTGTTCTGGCTGGCTACTCAGTTAATTCGCAAACTCTTGAGGATATTGTGAGGCAAAATTACCACGCTTCAGGACAGGAGGCTTTTGCGAATGCAAAGAGTATCAGAATAACAGCCAGGGCTTACCAGGGAGGAATGGAGATTCCGATGACCATATCGATGAAAAGCCCGGGTAAAGTAAGAGTTGAAATGAGCCTTCAGGGTATGTCAATTATTCAGGCCTATGACGGAACCAGAGGCTACATGATAAACCCGATGATGGGAAGCAGCGAACCGGTCGAGTTGTCAGCATCCGATGCCTCAACCCTTAAAAACCAGGCAAACTTTACTTCTAACCTGTCAGATTATCTGAAGAATAACAGACTTGAAATGGCAGGTGAATCGACAATTAACGGCAATCAGGCATGGAAGCTGAAAACAACAACTGAAACAGGAGATGTTCTGTATGTCTATATCGACAAGGTTTCATTTTTACAGGTAAAGAGTGATATGAGCATCTCACAGATGGGAACTGAAATGAATATTGAAATATATGTTTCAGACTATACCGATTTCAGTGGCCTGAAGTTTCCAAAAACAACCACAACCTATGCTAATGGCAATGAAATGGCAGTAATAATGGTTGAAAAGGTAGAAACCAATCTTGATCTTGCTGATAACTTGTTTACTATTAAGTAGACAGGTAAATTTATATAAATTAAAGCCTGACACGGAATCAGATTCCTGTCAGGCTTTTGGTATTTGCATAAAAAGCAGCCGGTCTGTAAGCCGGGTTCTGTATCCCTGTCGCCCCTTCAAGAGAGTTCAGACAGGGTTTCCCGTCATTTATCTTGGCCAAGCATTGCTGCAGGGCTCATACGACCTACCCCCCGGCTCGGGCGAGCAGCCCTCAGGCGCCGGTATACATGGTCTTTCAACCCATGAGGCATACGGCTTCCAGTGTCGCCACGGGAACCGGTGAGCTCTTACCTCACCTTTTCACCCTTATCACGGCTCAAAGGCCGGGACGGTTGTTTTCTGTTACGCTGCTATACCCTCGCGGATATCTTCCCGTTAAGAAGCATGGTGCTCTGCGTTGCCCGGACTTTCCTTTCCGTTCTGGCAAAAGCCCTTACGGAACGACGGAATGACCAGCTGCGGTGCAAAGATAGGAAATATGCCTGATTAATAGTGGCTCACACTCTTGATATTAAGGAATTCCTTAAATCCCTCGCTGGCAAGTTCCCTGCCATAACCAGAATCCTTTACCCCTCCGAAGGGCAGGGCCGGATCGGATCTGACAAAGCCATTTACAGCAACGGTTCCGGTGTCGAGCGAAGCTGCAACCTCACAGGCCAGTCTCCTGTCGCGGGTCCAAACCGATGCGCCCAGTCCGAACCGGCTGCTGTTGGCTGTTGAAACAGCCTCTTCCGTATCGCTGAACACCATTACAGGGGCTACCGGACCAAAAACCTCCTCGGATATCACAGGACTTTCGTTCGGAACAGAAACCATTACGGCAGGCTCATAAAAGGCCGGTCCCATATCCGATACCCTCCCTCCTTCCAGCAGGACGGCTCCCATTGCAACCGATCGGGTCACCTGACGGTTAATTTCAGATACTGCTGGGCTGTTTACCATCGGACCAATGAACACATCCGGATCAGAAGGGTCGCCCATTTTCATCTTCCGCACAAGAGCCAGAAAATCTGCCATAAATGCATCAAAAACATTGCTGTGAACAAGTATCCTCTTTGCTGCGATACAGCTCTGCCCGCAATTCTGAAACCGGCCTGTCACGGCTCCCTTAGCAGCATTGCTGATGTCAGCATCGGCAAAGACTATAAGCGGGTCGCTCCCTCCCAATTCCAGAACACTCTTCTTGATGTACCTGCCGGACATGGATGCAATTGCCGAACCTGCTGAATTACTGCCGGTAAGTGTAACTCCCCTTATGGCAGGCAAAGATATAATCTTCTCCATCTGTGAATGGTCAGGGAGCAATACATTAAAAAGGTTTGAAGGGAACCCTGACTCTCTTATGGCATCGCGGATTGCAAAGGCTGACAGGGTGACATTAGATGCATGTTTGAGAACAGCGGCATTGGCACCGGCAAGGGCAGGCACCAAATATCTGAATACCTGCCAGAATGGGAAGTTCCAGGGCATAATTCCAAGTATTATTCCCTGGGGATCCAGCCTCACGGTACTGCTGGCGGCACCCGACGGGACACTCTTCTCAATCAGTAAATCACCCAGATTCGAAGCGTAGTACCTGCACAGCGAACCGCACTTATCAACCTCTGCAAGAGACTGACTGACAGGCTTTCCCATTTCAGAGGTAATGATTGCGGCATATGTCTGCCTCCTGGCCTCAAGGATTGTCGCAAGCTTTTCAAGCAACCCTGCCCTTATATTGACTGATGTATTCTTCCAGTGCCTCCAGTCTGAATGAGTGAGGTTTATCTTCTCAATTAACTGTTCGTCGGTGTCTGATGGCCAGCGCCCGAGTTCAGTCTGCCGGTAAGGATCAATACTTATATATGCCATACATTATATAATTGCATTCATTTTATCCGACTGTTAAAGTACCCACAGGGCCATATGTAAAAATAACTATTTTTGCCACAACTCTGAGGGGTGATTGTGATGGACCCGGAACAATGAAGCACATCAGGATTGAGGACTATTCATACGACCTGCCGGAAGGGAGGATTGCCAGATATCCATGTCCGGAGAGGGACATGTCGAAATTGCTTTTGAATATCTCAGGCAACATCTCTGATGACACGTTTCGCAACCTGGGGAACCACCTTGAGAAGGGCGACACACTAGTCTTCAATGACAGCAGGGTAGTAAGGGCAAGGGTTCTTATGAAAAAGGATACCGGGGCAAATATTGAGGTGTTTTGCCTTGAACCATACGTTCCGATGGACTTCGAAAGGAACTTTGCCTCTTATGGTCCTGTAAGATGGAATTGTCTTATCGGCAATCTCAGGAAATGGAAGTCGGGTCTGATTGCCGCACCCTTCCGGCATGCCGGCAATGAACGATACCTTTGGGCCAGAAGGATTGAAGATGCAGGAGACACCTGGGTAGTTGAGTTTGACTGGAATGACAAGTCGCTGACTTTCAGCGATGTGATTGAGCTTGCAGGTCGGGTTCCTATCCCACCCTACCTTGACAGGGCCGATGAAGCAATTGACGCTGAGCGCTACCAGACCATTTACGGAAGTAGTTTCGGGTCGGTCGCCGCTCCTACTGCAGGTCTTCATTTTACCGACAGGGTTTTGATTAATCTCGAAAAGGCCGGCATCAGCAGGCTTTCGGTCACTTTGCATGTCAGTGCCGGTACCTTTAAGCCGGTAAAATCCATAAAAATTGCCGACCATGAGATGCATACCGAACATTTCTTTGTTAACCGGGAAACTATTGAAAGGCTTAAGACTGCCGGTCGTGTGATATCGGTGGGAACAACCAGTCTGAGGACACTCGAAAGCATTTACTGGATTGGTGTAAGCCTGATAGAGGGCAAGTTCA
>VGGM01000175.1 GCA_016868515.1 Bacteroidota bacterium
CCTAACCTCAGGGAACGGCACCAGTTCGCCTATCTGCATGCTCATCTCATAATGTTCCTTTTCATATCCGAACGCACCTGCCATCCCGCAACAGCCCGACGGAATTTCGCTCGCGCGGTAATTCACCGGCAGTGACAACATCCTCAGTGTCTCGCGGGTTGATGCGATAGCCTTCTGCTGGCAGTGGCCGTGAAGCCTCACTGTTAATTCATTCACAGTAAAGCTGGCAGAATTTATTCTTCCTGCATCCACCTCCCGGCAGATAAACTCCTCGAAGAGGATTGAATTCTTTCCGAGATTCACTGCCTTTTCCTTTAAATCATCACCAGAAAGCTCAGGATACTCATCCCTGAACGACAGTATAGCCGACGGTTCAATGCCGACCAGGGGTGTCTCTTCCTTGATTAACCCCGACAACACTCTGATATTCTTTCTGGCCACCTTTCTTGCAGCGCCCAGCAGACCTTTCGAGAGGAACGTTCTGCCACTCTCGGCCGAGGCCGGAATAATCACCTCATAACCAAGTCTTTCAAGCAAAATTATGGCTTTTATTCCGATATCGCTCTCGTTATAGTTGGTAAATTCATCGGCAAAAAGGAAAACTTTGCCTTTGACCCCTGCCGCGGCAGGGGATGACTTCCGGTGTCTCAACGCCCATTTCTTAAGGGTAACAGGCGACAGTTTCGGAATGCTTCTGCTGCGGGCAAAACCTACAACCGTCTTGAATACCGTGGTTCCGGTAATAAAGTTTGTAACAGGCCTTAGCAGCATTCCGGGGCCATTCAGGCGTGGCAGCCAGCCGATAAGCAGTGTGCGGAGGGGAACGGGGTGTGACCGGTAATAGTGGTGCAGGAACTCGGCCTTGAACTTTGCCATATCGACATTTGACGGGCATTCCGACTTGCAGGCCTTGCACGAGATGCAGAGATCCATGGCCTCGAATATCTCCCTGTGGTTGAAGCGGTTGGCTTTCTGCGAGCGGGTAAGGAATTCGCGAAGTATATTTGCCCTGCCACGTGTCGACTTGTCTTCGTCGCCCGATACCATAAAGGTAGGGCACATTGTTCCGCCCATCAGGACTCCCTTGCGGCAGTCGCCCGAGCCGCTGCACTTCTCTATGGCATGCAGCATCCCGGTTTTTTCAGGGAAGCTGAACGTTGTTTCAGGCACAGGTGGTGTGCTTCCGGCAATATACCTTAGGTTTTCGATTATTGATGGTGTGTCGGTTATTTTGCCGGGATTAAGTATGTTTTCTGGATCCCATGCCTGCTTCAGCTTTTTGAGAAGGCTGTAGGTATGGTCACCGAACATCAGCGGTATAAACTCACCGCGAAGCCTGCCATCGCCATGTTCGCCGCTCAGCGAACCACGGTACTTCTTAACCAGCATGGCAACATCCCTGGCAACGGAGTAGTAGGTTTTAACATCATCCGGGTCGCGCAGGTTGAGAAGCGGACTGAAATGCAGCTCACCTGTGGCGATATGTCCGTAATAGGCACATTTAAGGCCGTGGCGGCTGAGAATCTCCTCAAATTCAGAGAAGTATTCAGGGTAACTATCTGGGTGAACCGATGTATCTTCAATGACCTGGACGCTACGCCTCTCACCCGGAATATTCAGAAGCACCCCGAGTCCGGCCTTTCGAAGGTCCCATACATTCTTCATCTCTTCGGCACCGGTATAGAGCGGAAAATGGTAGCCATATCCCGCCTTCAGCATCTCTCCCTCCATTCCGGTGGCCTTTGCCGCCACTGTAGCGTCATCATCCTCGAGAAACTCAATAAGCAGTATTACCGCAGGCTCTCCTTTAATGAAGAACCTGTTCTTGCTGAGAGTGATGTTGTCGCGGGTACAGTTAAGTATGTAGTCGTCAATCAGCTCAATTGAAGCAGGGTTATACCTGAGGGCGACAATGTTGGCCTTCAGGGCCTCCTGCATTGAGCCAAAGTGTGCGCATACCAGTCCGGTCTTCTTTGCCGGGACCGGCAGCAGATTGAGTTTCATTCTGAGAGTAAATGCCAGGGTTCCTTCCGAGCCTGCCAGCAGCCTGCAGAGGTTCAGCTTTTCGCCATTGCCCGTGAACGGATCGGTATCCATCAGAATGTCAATGGCATACCCGTTATTTCGGCGCTTCAGGCGGCTGTCGGGGTAAACGGCGGTAATCGTTTCACGGTTCGCCGGGTCAGAAAGGGTGTCGCGGAGGTTCCGGTAAATTTGGGTCTCACGGCTTGCCTCGTTACCATTGCATTTGGCGGTATACTCTATGGTTGTGACCGGTCCGAATGTAACCTCTGTACCATCGGCCAGAAGCGCGTCTATTGAAATGATGTGGTCGCGTACACTGCCGTAGATAATCGAATGGAGGCCGCATGAGTTGTTTCCCAGCATGCCGCCAATGCAGCAGCGGTTGGCCGTTGATGTTTCCGGGGCGAAGAAAAGGCCATATTGTGCGAGATGGAGGTTTAGTTCGGCAAGCACCACCCCCGGTTCCGCAATAACCCATTTTTCATCAGCATTGACTTCGATTATCCGGTTCATGTACTTTGAAACATCGACCACTATGCCGGGGCCTACCACCTGCCCTGCGAGCGAAGTGCCTGCGCCGCGTGGGATAACCGATGTGCCGTTTTCGCGTGCGAACCTGAGGATTTCACCAATATCGCTTGCGTTGGCGGGACGGGCAACGGCAACGGGTACCTCCCTGTATGCCGAACCATCGGTGGCATACATCATTCTCTGCTTGCTGTCTGTAAACAGATCCCCCCTGAGACGGTTCCTTAGTATTGAAAAATCAGGTGCCAAAATCGCTAATCACTATTCTTAAGGCCGAATTTCGGATCGATTTTCAGCCAGAAAATTAAAAGCATGCCAGGAATTGTGCATATCATAACATATATAAAGAAATGCTCATAACCAATCAGTTCGCTGATTTTACCCGATATCATTCCAGGCAGCATCATACCGAAGGCCATTAGTGAAGTACCTATTGCGTATTCAGCTGTCTTGTACTTGCTTTCGCCTACGTAATGCAGCATATAGAGCATATAGCCCGTAAAACCAAAACCATAACCCAGTTGCTCAACTCCTACCGAGATGGGGATAAGGATATCACCCGGCATTGGCTGGGCCCAGGCAAGGTAAATATAAACGGCGCTTGGCACGTTGAGTGCCAGGGCCATGGGCCAGATAAGCTTCTTCAGACCGTACTTTGAGGCCATAATACCACCCATAATACCCCCTATTGTCAGGGCGATAATGCCGATAGTGCCATAAACTATTCCATACTCAGCCGAGGTGAGCCCGATTCCGCCGGCACTCCTTGAATCTACAAGGAACGGCGTGGCTATCTTCACCAGCTGTGACTCACCAAGTCTGTACAGAAGAAAGAACAATACCGCCGGAATTACCCCGGGCTTGGAGAAGAACGATACTATTACCTCGATGAATGCCATTAAACCTGCAGACTTTCCGTCATTGTTTTCGGCCGGATGAGGCATCATAAACTTATTATATACCGCAAGAAGCAGCAGGAAAGCACCCAGCAAGCCCAGTGCAGCTACCCAGCTGAAGGCAATGTTTCCGGCAGTTATAAGGAATCCCGAGGTGGTGGTCTCCGACAGGTTCCTGTTTACCTTCAGTACTATAGCCTCAGGTTTGTTCCAGTTTGCATCGGTAAACTCAAACCTGTCGGCCCTCCCTCTCGGAATATCAATATCCTTGCTGCCGGTTTTTCGTGCCACATTCACCACAACCGTTTCACCGGATTCAGGTGGCGCCGAAAGGGCAATGTATACGACAGTGGAGTCAGTTTCCGACTCTCCCGGACTGTATAGTGGGATTCTAATCTCTGACGGAAAAATCTTTATAGTGGGTTTACCCTCTGCGGCTGGGATGGATATGGTGCCGGGATCGAATGGCATGTAATCGCCGTAAGAAACCGAGTTTGCCTGAAATTCTACAGGTTTCAGACCTGTATTCTTCTGAACCACGCCGGCAACAACCGGTATCAGTCCCAGGGCTGCAAGCATGGCAAACCGGTAAAAGGTACTCCTTATTCCTACGAAGAAAGCCTGCTGGTGCTGGTTCAGGGCATACATATAAAACCCGTCAGCGGCAATGTCGTGGCTCGCCGACAGGAATGCAATAACAAAGAGTATCAGCAGTGAAATGGCGTAAAACGCCCCGAGTGGCATCACCAGGCCAAGCCCGATAAAGGCAACCCCCATCAGTAGCTGTGTCCATATGGTCCAGTTCCTCTTTGTTGAAACTACATCAACATACGGACTCCACAGGAACTTGAATGTCCATGGCAGATAGAGCAGGCTCGTCCAGAAGGCGAACGATGCCACCGACACACCCATGGTCTTGTAAATCAGCCCCGAGGTGGTCATAACTATGGTATAGGGTATCCCCTGGTAGAGGTACAGGGTGGGGATCCAGACCCATGGCGAACGGTTTCCGGTTTTTTCTGTCATGCCGTGTCAGAGTTTCTTAAATGAATATCCACGTGATCGGTAGTAGTCAATTATCTCACCAAGCCTCAGGTACAGCTTGTCGGAACGCGTGGCCTCCGTACCCGGGTGAATCAGTATAATCGCCCCGTTAAGGCCATATTCCGCTGAGGTCTCAAACCTCTT
>VGGM01000176.1 GCA_016868515.1 Bacteroidota bacterium
TACTATTATTTCTTCGCGGTTTACACCCTCAATCATGCCAAGCACGTTCCTGACGTTGATGAGAGACGTATTAACAGTTGAGACGAGCCTTATGCGTTTACCCTGAATATCGGGATACTGCAACGGGGATTTTCCAGGGTTCCCTGAGGCGAAATCGGTAATGGTAAGCCCTGAACCGTCGAGTATTTCATTGGCAAGCCGGGTTGTTACCGATACCCGTGGTATCTGAATGTTGAGAGATGCCTGCGGTATAGAGAGGCTTGCCGATGGTCTGCCCGTCCTTGGCCGGCCTTCAGCAGGCGACATGTTGAAGAAGTCTCTTGGCTCTGCTCCTGTGGAAAGGACTATGGATGAAGGATTTACCTCGAGTACAGCTACTGCGCCGAGTTCTCTTGCGGCTGCATCCTTAGATGCGTTTGCTGCACTGGTTTCAGCCTGGCCTAGTCCTCTCATCGATGGAGGCAGGCCTGCCACCCTGAGGATAACCTTGCCTTTAACCTCCTTTTTGTTGAAGTCGTTATGTTTATCGGTTCTGATTCCGTAGCCGACAAAAACCACAGGTGCATCAAGTTCGATTCCGGCAGTTGTATTTCTGAAGGAATAATCGACATTATAGGTAAAATGAGTTGCCTCCGTTGAACTGCCTGAGGTTGTCACAACCGACATAGTCTGAAGGTTACCCGGCATTGATTTCAGCAGCTGGAAGTTCTGGAAATAGGTTCTTTGCCGTGATGCCCCGGGTGGGTTATTCGGGGCAACCCCGGCTCCATAATCACCTGCAGGCACGGCGCCGAAGAGTTGAAGCATACTGGCGATATAGTCGGCCGACATGTATTCTCCCTTTTCACCGGTTTCGCGTCCTTCCATCCAGTCGGACGCCAGGAATGTCAGCTGCGCCTTAAGTACGTTTTCGGTAATCGAGGCCAGCCCTCTTCTTACATCCTCCTCATTAATCTGGGCAGTTGCGGTAAACGTCAGCAGCAGTGCCAGTGTAGCAGTACAAAGATTCTTCATTATACCAGTGTTAGATGTTTTTATTTCAGGTCATTGTTTGCAGCGTCCCATACCTGAAGGAATCCAAGTCTGATGATATTCTGCATTTTCTCCCAGTTAACAAGGCTTACATGGTCGGATACCTGGTGGTATTCGGGGTGCATTGCAGCCATCCACGCAATAATTGGTATCTGGTTGCGGGTGAAAGCTGTATAATCGCTACCACCGGTTGGAGCTGGGTTGCCACTGTACCTGATATTGAGTCCAATATTGTATTTCTCCACATTGGCTTTTGTCCACTCTTCGAGTTTCGGATATGTGTTTGTAAAGGTCATACCTGCCATGTTTTTCTCGGTGTCATTGGCAGCATCGCGGCTAATCATGTCATAATTCAGATAGAATTTGATATCTGAAACCTTTCCCATTGTCGGGAACCTGGTGAAGTACTCGGAACCGAGCAATCCCTTTTCCTCGGCTGTCCAGGCGCAGAAGATGATGGTTTTTTTCGGTTTGATGCCGGTTGCAGCCACAGCTTTGGCTATCATAATCACTCCCACGGTACCCGATGCATTGTCGTCAGCACCGTTCCATACCCTGCCGGCTTCCATTCCCATATGGTCACTATGGCCTCCGACAACCACAAATTCACTGTTATTTTCACCTTCAATCATTGCGACAACATTTCTTACCCTTACTCTCCGGGTTTTCACTTCTGTGCTTACCAACGCCGATGCTCCGGTTGACGTAACAGGTTTGGAGTTGAAAACACCGGCAGCCGCATTGGCTATGTATTTGTCAAGGTCAATTCCGCTTCCCAGAAGGATATAACGTGCAACTCTATCGGTAACCGTAATGTTTACCGATGCTGTCTGAACCTCCCGGCTTTCGAGACGCATACCTGTCCAGTTTGTTCTTCCTCCGCCCGATTCGGCGTACGACAGGTTAATGCCCTCTTTCATTACTCCCCATCTTTTAGCTATGTCGGTACCCGGTGTTACCTCAAGAATCCCGGCAATTTCGATTCCGGCAAGGGATTCATTTTTCATCCGGGCTATTTCGGCAACATTCTTCGCTGCTGTTATTTTTTTGTACATAGCGGAACCAGGGTCATTTGAACCCGGAAAACCAGCCAGTCGCAGAATAATCTTTCCCTTAAGATCGGCTCCGGCAAATTCATTTATTCCCAGAGTTTTGTCGTTTATGCCGTAACCTACGAAAACAACAGGTGCTTCGAACGATGTTGTCATTGCGGGTCTGATTCCCGAAAAGTCAACTCCTTCATCGAATGTAACTTCACGGCTTCCTTTCTTCACCGAGAAGGTTACCGGACCTGTACCCGTTGTTTCGATAAGGGTGAAGTTCTGGAAATAGGTGCGCGGGGGTGCAGCAGATGCAGGCTGCCCGGGGGTTGCAACGAAGCGTCCGCGTGCCATTCCTCCCATTCCGGCCGCATCGCCGGCAGGCAGGGCTCCGAATACCTTAAACATGCTTGCAATATAGTCGCCGGCCAGGTAGTCACCCCTTTCTCCTGCTGCCCGGCCTTCGGTCCAGTCCGATGCAAGGAATTCAAGCTGACCTTTGATGGCATCCATAGTTATTGCATCAAGTCCTTTCTGCTTCGGGTCAACCTGTGCACTCAGGAGTGACACCAGGAGCATGCAAAGCACTACTGCTGAGATTGTTTTCTTGTTCATAACAGATATGGTTTTTAGGTTTAACGCTATTTCTCCGGACTAAAATAGTCATAAAACGATTTCGGACAGGGGAATATCAAAGGCTTAACATTTTTTAACCCCCTGCTTCCGCGGTTAAAACGTTTGTTACAATAAAAAGCAGATTGCAGGGTATGAATCTTGATTGTTTTTCATAAAATTGCATAACCAATGTAAGCAGGTATGAGAAGAGTTGCTACATGCACAGCCACGGTGTTATTTGAGAGGTGGGAGTTTGACCACATGAAGAGAGTTATTATCGACGAACTCAAAATGAAATAGATGAGCGAAGCAAAAGAGACATTCAGGCTGCTGGTTGCCGATGATGAACCTGATGTAAGGGAGTTTCTCGCGTACAACCTATCACGTGAGGGGTACGAGGTAGTCACTGCTGCCGATGGGAGGGAGGCTGTTGCCAAAGCACTCGAAATAAGGCCGCACCTGATAATTCTCGACGTGATGATGCCGGTAATGGATGGTGTGGAAGCGTGCAATGAACTCCGATCACACAAGGGCCTTGATTCGCCAATAATCTGTTTTCTTACCGCCAGGGGCGAGGATTATTCGCAGATAGCCGGGTTTGAGGCCGGTGGTGACGATTACATTGTGAAACCCGTAAGGCCTAAGGTTCTGGTGCACAGGGTTAAGGCGCTGCTGAAGCGGTACCGGTCAACGGCCGAAGATACCGGAACAACCATCAGCAGCCCTACGGGTCGCATTGTTATCGACCGTGAGAGATATCTTGTATTCAGTGGCGGAAACAAGATTGTTGTGCCGCGCAAGGAGTTCGAACTGCTGGCACTTCTGATGTCAAAACCCGGCAAAGTGTTCATTCGTGACGAAATCTACACCAGGGTTTGGGGAAATGAAGTAATTGTGGGGGAACGCACTATTGATGTTCATATCAGGAAGTTGCGTGAGCGGATAGGGGAGGGCTATATTCACACGCTAAAAGGAGTGGGATATAAATTTCAGGAGGAGATGTAACAATATTAAGCCGTGCAACGTTTAATAGTCTGATTCAGTCATAATAGTGACAATAACTAAAAACTTCATTATCATGAAAAAACTTGTTTTTGTAATAGTGGCATTAATGCTGGCAGTGCCGGCTTTCTCACAGCTGAACTGGGGATTGAAGGGCGGTTTGAGCACAAACAACCTTGTAATCGATCAGGAACTTGATGTAACAAACGGATCAATCCTTCTTGAAAAAGCCGGTGAGGCTTCATACGGGTTTCACGGCGGTTTGTTCGTAAGAGTCACAATACTCGGCATCTATCTCCAGCCTGAAATACTCCTTACCTCGGCCGAGAACAAGATAAAGATCACCGATGTTGGCCAGACTACTGCCGAAATTAAGTCGCAGAAGTTCAACAAGCTAGATATTCCGGTAATGCTGGGGTTCAAGCTGGGCCCGCTGCGCATTAACGGTGGTCCGGCTGCAACCATCAAACTGAGTTCGCCCAAGGAGCTTTTCGACACCCAGAACTATGAAAGCCTTTACAAGTCGGCAACATTCGGCTACCAGGCAGGAGTAGGAGTTGATCTCTTCAAGAAGCTGACACTCGATCTCAGGTATGAGGGCAACCTCAACCAGTTTGGCAATGAACTGACAGTGGGAGGAGAGACTTTCCAGCTCGATCAGCGCTCAACCGCCATACTAATGAGTGTTGGTCTTATTTTCTGACGTTGGGGCCTGAAAAATAAAAAGATACCAGACTCTCCGGAAAACCGGAGAGTTTTTTATTTTTACCGATATTAGTTGCCGGCATGACACTGATACCTGATTTCAGCTTCACGAGCATACAGGGTTTACTGTCGACCCTTTACATCATTACAATTCTTTTCGTTTGCCTTATAATTATATTCCAGAACAAGGCTCCGGTGAAGACTCTTTCATGGG
>VGGM01000177.1 GCA_016868515.1 Bacteroidota bacterium
ATAAAGTAAACCTGCAAGTTCTGCATTTCCATCTTTATGTGTTACAAAATATGTTAAAACTGCATGAAAATGATAAATAAGCAGAATACTTTATTAAATTTGAGCCTTCGAAAGAACCAGTTAATGAAGAAAGCACATCATACCGTTTATTATTATTACTACGCCAGCTTCCTTACAAAGGGTGGGCCTGATATCTAATATTCCAGCACCAGATAAATAGTATAGCCCGCCCTGTAAAGAGGCGGTTTTTTTTTGAATGAAAGTATTTGAGATAATATGGAAAGCAGCAGACAGAAGGTACTTATTCAAGGGTTCAGGGGGTCATACCATGAAATAGCGGCAAGAAGTTATTTTGGCGATGCCATCGAGGTAGTGCCAGCCCTGACGTTCGATGAGATATTCAGGATGTTAAATGTTGATGGATCGTTGTATGGAGTTGTTGCCATAGAAAACACGGTTTCAGGAAGCATCCTGCCCAACTACAGCCTGCTGAATGATTCAGGGGTATATATTTCAGGCGAAATAAAGCTCAGGGTATCACTAAATCTGCTTGCATTGCCAGGGCAGGAGCCAGACGACATAGCCGAGGTGAGGTCCCAGGCGCTGGCACTTAGTCAATGCCGTGATTTCTTCCTGAAATACCCTGATATTAAGCTGA
Organism: Bacteroidota bacterium; assembly: GCA_016868515.1. Lineage (GTDB taxonomy): Bacteria > Bacteroidota > Bacteroidia > Bacteroidales > VadinHA17 > SLNP01. The sequence goes on from VGGM01000177.1 coordinate 659, forward strand.
TTGAATCGGCCGATACTGCCTTAAGTGCCAAGGAGATATCGGAGTGCGGGCTACGGGGTGCTGGAGTGGTGGGTTCTTCACTTGCCGCCGACCTGTACGGTCTTGAGATTCTGGCTGCTGGAATTGAATCGAATAAACGCAATTATACAAGGTTTCTTGTCCTCGATACGGCTTCAGAACCCGGGAGTCATGATAATGCCGGCATGGCCGGTATCAACAAATCCTCGGTGGTGTTCAGGCTGCCCCACAGGAAGGGATCTCTGGTTGAGGTTCTCTCGCTATTCTCGGTGGGTGACTGCAACCTTACAACGGTTCAGTCCGCTCCATTGATAGGAAGTGAATGGGAGTATCTTTTCTATGTTGATATGACTTTTGAAAAGTATGCCTCTTACCGGAAGGCAGTTGGGAAGGCCTCATCGTTATGCACTGAGTTTAAAATAATCGGAGAGTACCGTGAAGGTGATGTTTTCAAAGGTTAAGAGCATGTTTCCGGCAACTGGTGTTTACAGAAGAGACTAAAAAGTGGTTCCGGAGGTGAAAATGGGTGTATTATGAGAGAGGATTATGAACTAGTTACGGAGCCATTAAAAGCAGGCGGGTTGACACTGAAACCCCCGGTGATAATAGCGGGTCCCTGCAGTGCTGAGAGTGAAGAACAGGTAATGCAGACGGCCAGGGAGCTTGCATCGGGAGGAATATCTTTCTTCAGGGCCGGAATCTGGAAACCCAGAACCAGACCGGGGGCTTTTGAGGGTGTGGGTGTTGATGGACTTCCATGGTTAAGGAGTGTGAAGAGGGAAACCGGCATGGCTGTCGCAATCGAAGTTGCAAATGCCCATCATGTTTATGAGGCACTCAAGTATGATATTGATATAGTGTGGGTTGGTGCCAGAACAACTGCCAATCCGTTTGCAGTGCAGGAGGTTGCTGAAGCCCTTAAAGGTGTTGATATTCCTGTCTTTGTAAAAAATCCGGTTAATCCCGATTTTGATCTCTGGTTGGGCGCATTTGAGAGACTCAACAGAATGGGCATAAGACAGCTGGGTGCAATTCACAGGGGCTTCTCATCATTCAACGGCTCTATCTACAGAAACCAGCCATTGTGGGATATACCACTGAGATTCCGCGAATTGTTTCCGCAGATTCCGATGATAAATGATCCCAGTCATATTTCGGGCAAGAGAGAACTTGTTTTTCAGGTGGCTGCCAAAGCTTTGGCACTGGGATTTGACGGACTTATAATTGAGTCGCACATTAATCCCGTAAACGCGCTCAGCGATAAGGATCAGCAGGTAATCCCATCGGTTCTTATAACGGAACTAATGGCTATTATGAATGAGGTTGCCAGTAGCGCAGGCAGTAAAGAGAACCCTGAATTGGAGGAACTTCGCAGAAGGATAGACTCATGCGACTACGATCTGCTGGTTACGCTGGTTAACAGAATGATGGTAGCTGAGAAGATTGGCCGGTTCAAAAAGGAACATAACATGCCGGTTTTACAGAATAACAGGTGGTCTGAGCTGCTAAGCTCCAGGCAAAATGAAGGCAAGAATATCGGACTCAGCGAGGAATTCATTTCCGGACTCTTCGACTTTATTCACCGCGAGTCGGTACGGCAGCAGAACAAATCGGAAAATATAGAGTAAATTTCAACCATAATCCTTGGGATTGGAAACTATACTGATAAAATTGCAGGATGGAGGAGACTCCAGTATCTTTTCGGGGATGGACTGGAGAAGTGTGGCAGGGTTTCTGCCGCAGTCGGGTGTTATTATCATTACCGATCATAATGTAAGGGATATCTACGGAGGCGATTTCCCTCCCTTTCCTGTAATCTCTGTGTTACCCGGTGAAAAGAGTAAATCACTTGAGACTATTGCAGGAATTGTCGAGGAGATGCTGAAGGCAGGAATCGGCAGGGATGGTTTCGTGCTGGGTATTGGCGGAGGTGTTGTATGCGATATAGCCGGTTTCGTGGCATCGGTATATATGAGGGGAGTAAGGTTCGGTTTTGTTTCAACAACTCTGCTTTCGCAGGTAGATGCAAGTACAGGTGGTAAAAATGGGGTAAATTCCAAAGATGCAAAGAACATAATCGGGGTTTTTAACAATCCCGGATTTGTAATATGCGACCAGGCCATGTTGAAAACCCTCTCCGATGATGAGTACAGGTCGGGTCTCTCCGAACTGGTAAAAACTGCCCTGATAAAAGATTCCGGACTGCTAAGCCTTATAGAAGAGCATACAGAAGAAATAATCAATCGCGATACTCAAACCCTTGCCACCCTTATTGCAAGGGCAATTTCCATCAAGGCAGGTATTGTTGAATCGGATATGCGTGAAAAAGGTGAGAGGCGCCTTCTCAATTTTGGGCATACTCTTGGACATGCTGCTGAACTTGAATACTCTGTGCCTCACGGGAAAGCAGTTGCCTGGGGTATGCTACAGGCCATGTTGTTTTCAGTTGAAAAGGGGTTCTTTAAAATGGAAGAGCTTGAAAGGGTGTCGGCGTTGTTCAGGAGACTCCAGGTACTACCAGTTCAGTCAATTGATCATGAGATAGTTGCCGGCCGGATAATCTATGACAAGAAACGTACAGGCAAAGAGATCAATTTTATTTTCCTCGAAAACCCCGGCAATGCATTTTCTGCCAGGGTGAGTCTTGAGGAACTGGCAGGCTTTTTAATGAAATCGGGAACGTAGCTGGTTATGGCGATAACTTTTTTCTCAGAAAAGATATATGGAACACTTATCGCACCCCCATCAAAGAGTGCGATGCAGAGAGCAATTGTGGCTTCACTGCTTTCAAACGGGACTTCTGTGATCGTTAATCCGTCAGAATGTGATGATTCTCTTGCAGTAACTGAGATGGCCAGGGTGCTTGGTGCAACAGTAAAAAAGGAAGAAAGCAGGCTTATAGTTAACGGTGGACTCAGGCCGTCGGCCCGTGAACTGAATTGCGGTGAATCGGGACTTGCCCTGAGGATGTTTTCAGCAGTTGCAGCAATGTGGCGTGAAACCATGACCATTACCGGCAAAGGCTCGCTTGTATCGAGGCCTGTTGATATGATAGAAAAGCCATTGATTGAACTCGGAGCTACTGTTGAAACCAACAGAGGCAGGCTTCCGATAAGGGTACGAGGACCGCTGAGGGGAGGCGTTGCTGAAGTTGACGGTTCAGTGAGTTCACAATTTCTGACCGGTTTGCTGTTTTCGCTGCCCCTTGCTGAGAATGACAGTATAATACATCTCAGTAATCCAACCAGCAAACCATATATTGACATGACGGTTGACATGCTTTCGAGGTTCGGGATCGAGATTGAGAACAGGGATTATAGTGAATTCATTATCAGGGGCAGACAACTCTACAAGCCGGCAACCGTTATGATTGAGGGTGACTGGAGCGGAGCCTCATTCTTCCTGGTTATGGCAGCCATTGGAGGTGAAATTACCATCGGGAATCTGATTACAGACTCACTTCAGGCCGACAGAAGAGTAGTTGACGCACTGCGGATGGCCGGATTGACGGTAATTACCGGGAATGACAGAGTAACTGTAAAGTCGGGTGATCTGAAACCATTCAGGTTCGATATAACCGATTGTCCCGATCTGGCACCTCCGCTGGCAGTACTGGCGGCAGCTTGTAAGGGCAAAACAGTATTATCCGGCACTGCCAGGCTAAGTGCAAAAGAGAGCAGCCGGGGTGAAAATATCAGGAATAATCTGGAAAAACTTGGTTCTGCTGTAAGATTGGGTTCTGATACAATTGAGATAGAAGGCTCGGGAGCACTCATGCATGCGATGACCAGTTCGTTCAGCGATCACAGGATGGCCATGGCCATGGCTGCTGCATCGGTTCTTTCCACTGAAGGCATTACACTCGACAATGTTGAATGCATCAGCAAATCCTATCCCGGGTTTATTGATGATTTTGTGAAATCGGGAG
>VGGM01000178.1 GCA_016868515.1 Bacteroidota bacterium
AAAAAAGGAGTTAATCAATTCAATTGCTGCTGATGCAGGTCTTTCAATCAAGGATGCCAACAAGGCTCTTAACGCATTTGTAGGCGCTTTCGGAAAAGCAATGAAGAAGGGATCAAGAATTCAGCTTCCCAAGATGGGAACTTTCAAGGTTGAGAAGAGGAGCGCAAGAGTTGTACGCAACCCGCGCACCGGTGCTAAACTGAATGTTCCTGCCAAAAAGGTTGTAAAATTCAAAGCAGCTCCTGCTCTTTCAAAAGGTCTTTAATCTCGTTTAATGAGATTGTCTGAAGCCCCGCCATGCGGGGCTTTTTATTTTCCCCAAATTCAGCCCGGCCGGGGTTGGCTAAAAAAAAAATAGTATTTTTGATTTGTGTTGACCCTGAATGAATCGAAGAATATGAATTGTATTATTGTAGACGATGATTTGCTCAGCTGTAAAGTAATTGAAGGCTATGTAAGCAAATCAGCCTCCCTTAACCTTACCGGGATCTACAATAATTCGGTATCGGCCAGGAATGCCTTAATCAGGCATCCTGAAGTTGATCTGATATTTCTCGACCTGCAGATGCCTGAGATGGATGGGTTCGATTTTATTTCGAGCCTGCAGAACCCTCCGAACATTATAATAGTAACCTCCGATGAAAACCAGGCGCTGAAGGCATATGACCTCAATGTTGCCGACTATTTGCTGAAGCCTGTTACATACGCCAGGTTCTGCCGGGCTGTTGACAAAATCCGCAGGTACTATTACAGAAGGGGAGATGCCAGAGACAACGGAGGTGAGAATGAGATATTCATAAAGAAGGGGTCATCACTGGAGAAGCTGAAATTCAAGGAGATACTATTCATTGAAGCTCTTGAGAACTATGTGACACTGGCAACTGCCAGTGAGAAATTCACAATCCATTTCACCATGAAGGCCATTGAAAACCAGTTGCCACCCGACCTGTTCATACGGGTTCACCGGTCGTACATCGTGAACAAGGCCGTAATCCAGACTATCAGGGAGAATTCGCTCGATATCAATATGGGCGGAACCATTAAATCTGTCCCAATAGGCAAATCGTTCCGCGATTTACTGCTGGGCGACATCAATGTAATGGCCAAGTAGAACAGCAAAAATGCTTTCAAACCGTCAGTTGTTTTTGCAGCATCTGGGTCAGACCTCACCTGAGCCGATGATGATTGAGATAGACCGAGCCGAAGGTATCTTCCTTTATGGCCCGGGGGGCAAACGCTATATCGATCTGGTTTCGGGAGTATCGGTAAGCAACATCGGCCATGGTAACAGGGAAGTTGTATCGGCTGTGGCCAGGCAGGCAGAGGCACATATGCATATTATGGTATACGGTGAGATGGTTCAGGCTCCGCAGGTTGGTTATGCCCGGCTCCTGGTATCCCTTCTACCTCCTGGTTTAAGTACCGTATTCTTCGTCAATTCAGGCAGTGAGGCCGTTGAAGGAGCCATGAAGCTGGCGCGCCGTTACACAGGCAAAAAGGGTATTATCTCATTCGAAAATGCATATCACGGAAGTACCTTTGGCGCTATGAGCGTGCAGGGCAGTGATGTTTTCAGCAATGCATTCAGGCCCCTGCTGCCAGGTGTCAGCCGGGTAAAGTTCAACGACAGAATGGTTTTAAATGCGGTAAGCAGTGATACTGCATGTGTAATAATTGAACCTGTTCAGGCTGAAGCAGGAGTAATAGCCGCCGATCATGAGTTCCTTGCACTGCTCAGAAACAGGTGCGATGAGACCGGTACCCTGCTTATTTTTGACGAGTGTCAGACAGCTTTCGGCAGGACGGGAACAATGTTCGCCTTTGAACAGTACGGAGTTGTGCCTGATATACTTGTGCTGGCGAAGGCCCTGGGCGGAGGAATGCCCCTCGGGGCATTTATCTCTTCACCTGAAGTTATGGCATCACTTACCGTAAACCCGGCGCTGGGCCATATAACAACTTTCGGGGGCCATCCGGTTTGTTGCGCTGCCGGTATGGCGGCTCTGCAGTACCTTATCAATAACGACACAATTAACAGCGTTAAGGAGAGCGGAGAACTCTTCCGGTCACGACTTAATCACAAGCTTATTGCCGGGATCCGTGGTAACGGGCTCCTGCTTGCCGTCACTCTTACTGACAGTAAATATGCAAGGGAAGTGGTTTCAAGAGCTCCGGAGTATGGCCTTATTACCGATTACTTTCTTTTTTGTTGTGATGCTTTCAGAATTGCACCTCCGCTGAACATAACCAATGCTGAAACAGAGGAAGCCTGCTCAACCCTCTTAAAACTGCTCGACGACATTTCGTCAGGCTCATAAAGAATTGTTACTTTTACCGTATAAAGTGAGTATATATAAATAATGGTAAACCCTGAGTTCACATATATTTTCTGTCACGACGAAAAGAGAAACTTTTCAGTTGAGGTAAGAAGACGTTTCAACGATGCCGGCAGATATGAGGTTATAGTCAGCACAGGCAGGCATGAACTGCTGAATATGGTTAAGGAGCGCCGCGCAGGCCGCCTCTTAAAGGTAGCCCTGCTCCCAATGGCAGGCACCCCCGATCAGAATGATAATATCAGGTTACTGGCTGAAGAGTTGCGCACGATATCACCCGATATACAGATTATTCTTCTGGTGGGAGGCGAGAGCCCTGAGGAGCTGGTGATTAAGTCAGGCATCAGACCATATTCCTGGGTCCCGCTAAGCAATAACTCTGTACTGAGGATTCACAATTCGGTTAAGAAGCTGATTAGCGAGGAGACGCTTACCAGAAAGTCGCGACGGTTAAAGATTGCATTCCGTTTTATGCTGGCATTCGCTGCAGCTTCATTTATGCTGGTTTTGTATGCCCGGCTAAGGTTCCCGCAATACTTCTGATCTTATTTCCGTGACGATTTGTCAGTTTCCACTCTGTGGCACGCAGTTTGGAAACAGCAGGTATTCTTTGTTTAACCTATTAATATTACGCATATGCAGAAAGGAAAAATTGGAGTAACCACGGAGAACATTTTCCCTATTATCAAGAAATTTCTTTATTCCGATCATGAGATATTCCTTCGCGAGATTATTTCTAACGCAACAGATGCCACCCGGAAGCTTAATACCCTGGTAGCAGCCGGTGATTACAAGGGAGAAGCCGGAGAACAGAAGATCAGGGTTACAGTTGATAAGAAAAAGAAGACGATCACTGTATCCGACAATGGCATCGGTATGACAGCCGACGAGCTTGACAGGTACCTGAATCAGATAGCTTTCTCGAGTGCAAATGACTTTCTTGACAAGTACAAGGAGCAGGCCAATGCAATTATTGGCCATTTCGGACTGGGATTTTATTCTTCCTTCATGGTATCCGATAAGGTTGAAGTAGTGACCCGTTCGTGGCAGGATGGTGCACAGGCTGTCAGATGGTCGTGCGACGGTAGTCCGGAGTTCACTATCGAACCGGCAGAAAGGGAGCATGTTGGAACAGATGTGGTACTGCACATTGACAAGGACTCAAGGGAGTTCCTGGAAGAGGAAAGGATTGAAGCCCTCCTTAAGAAGTATTGTAAGTTTCTTCCTGTTGAGATAGCATTTGGCAGGGAAAAGGAGTGGAAGGATGGAAAGTATGTTGAAACAGGCAACGACAGGATAATAAATAACATAAAACCGGCCTGGACAATCAAACCCGCTGAGTTAAAGGAGGAGGATTACCAGAAGTTTTACCGTGAACTCTACCCGATGGGTGATGATCCGCTATTCCATATTCATCTGAATGTCGATTACCCATTCAGGCTTACAGGTATCCTGTATTTCCCTAAAATAAAGAGCAACTTTGAGATACAGAAGAACAAGATACAGTTGTACTGCAATCAGGTTTACGTTACTGATTCGGTTGAGAGCATTGTGCCTGAGTTTCTTACACTCCTGCATGGCGTAATTGACTCGCCCGATATTCCACTGAATGTGTCGAGGAGTTACCTGCAGAGTGATTCGAATGTAAAGAAAATCTCATCGCATATAACCAAGAAGGTGGCTGACAGACTCTCCGATATATTCAAAAAGAACCGTGAGGAGTTTGAGAAAAAGTGGGACAGACTTAAGCTGTTCATCGATTACGGAATGATAACCGAGGAGAAATTCTACGATAAGGCCTCGAAGTTCGCACTGCTCAAGAATGTTGATGACAAGTATTTTACATATGAAGAGTATGAAAAGGTCATCAGGGAAAACCAGACCGACCGGAATAAAACATTGATATACCTGTATGCCACAGACAAGCTGGCCCAGCACACCTATATTGATAAGGCCAGATCGAAGGGATATGATGTTCTTGTAATGGACGGACAACTGGATACCCATTTGCTTAACCACCTTGAGATGAAATTCACTTCAAGCAGGTTCGTAAGGGTTGATTCCGATGTGCCTGAGAAACTCATTCTGAAGGAGGAGAAAAGGAGTTCGGCTCTTGGAGAGGACAAACAGCAGGCGCTTCGTCACGCCCTTGGCGGCCGTCTGAAGTCAGGCGGTAATTTCAATGTGGTATTTGAGCCTATGGATGAAACCGAGAGCCCGATGGTAATAACCCAGTCGGA
>VGGM01000179.1 GCA_016868515.1 Bacteroidota bacterium
CACCAACACCTTTACAATCGAGGAGTTCCTGGCCATGGAATTCCGGTCGGGAAACATCAGCAGAACAAGTTTCACTGAAAAACCGGTTGAGGTGCTTGTTCATGCCCACTGCCAGCAGAAGGCCCTGTCGGGCTCATCTCCCACCATCGAGGCTCTTTCAATACCCGGGAACTTCACTGTATCAGAGATCAACTCAGGTTGTTGCGGCATGGCAGGGTCATTCGGGTATGAGAAGGAACACTTTGATTTATCCAACAGAATTGGTGAACTGGTACTGTTTCCATCGGTAAGAGAAGCCGGGGAAGATACAGTTATTGCAGCAGCAGGTACAAGTTGCCGGCATCACATATATGACGGTACGGGCCGAAGAACAGTTCACCCGGCAGAAATACTGTTCGGAGCTCTCAGAAATAAACAGGAGAACCGGCACGGATCTTAACCGTACCGTTTCTGATAGTTTTTTGTAACCCTGCAACAGGGTATCTCAGTCCCTACTTGTCAAGGGTCATGTAATAATCACTGAAAATACTGGTAACAAGAGGTTTGTAAAACAGCCAGAAGAATCTCCGGGGGTCATTAACATCCTTTTCGGAGTAGTAAGTTTTCATCAGAAACCCCTGTTTTGAAAGATAGGAGGTTGAATATCGTATCTTATTTGTTGCAAAGTCACCTGCAAAATAATATGTAAGATGCTTGGCAGGATCAACAGTAATGGCGGGAAAGCTTCCTGCCAGGAAGTTCTGCGAAAGCAGGCTGTCTCCGGCAGCAGTTGTAGGTAAGGTAAATTGTGAAATCACCTCTGATTCCATCGGATCAATTACATCAAACCACCCGGTAAATGGCACAGTGCCGATTACTCCGTACTTTTCTGCCTTCTCAGCCGGAGTTTCAATAAGCGGCATTGGCGCAGTAAGGTGTTTGCCAAGTTCAAGTACAACAATCTCCCTCGTTTTAACAAGTACGATGCCCGGTCCGGTGAAAGTCCAGGGTTCCCGGTAAAACTTCCTGTACATACCGGTCATCCAGAGGGGGAAATCGGCACTGCTGGTTGTATCAAGCGACTCAAAGTATTTGCCCGTCCAGCCGGTCGATTTGACACCAAGCATCTGCTCGACCTTGTATTTCTCCAGGTCGGCCGTAGGAAAATCGAAGCAATTGTATTCAAGAACAACCAGTTTATCCCTCAATTGCATTTCGGCAAGTAGTAGCTGGTCGTTGTTATTCAAACCTCCGTAAATCTTCCTGGTTCTTCTGACCCTGTTAACGGTTGACTGATACCATTCGCTGAAAAACACCCCGTAAGTATCAACAAAGTATACAGCATCGTTCGATTCAGCAAGTTCAATCAGTTCAGCCAGCCTGTAGTCCTTCTTCCTGTGCTGCCTCTCCCTGAGTGGTTTCAGAGGGTAGAAGCCGTAATAATCATTTCTGAATGAATAGGATGACTTTTTCTCACTGTCTACAAATCTTTCGTTGTTCAGTATCCAGAAGAAAGATCTGTGGGTAAGCCTGTCAAGGGCGGGTACAGTTTTATTCAAAACCAGAATATTCATTGGTTTTTTCTCCTGAAATGCCCATTTCACCACACTATAGAGCGGGAAGGCTAGTAATGCTTCCAGGATAATGATAATAATCAGCAGAGGCCTTTTCATAGTTTGTCTGATATTTGAATATATTCAGATTCTTAATTATATACGAGGTCAAACAGTCTGTCTAAGGTCAGTTTTTTTGATTGTTAAAAGTATTAAAATAATTTGGTTATAGAAAGAAAATTTTAGCCAAGATATTAAATTTTATTCAAGTTCCAAGAAATTAACCCTGCCATAAACTGAACGGATAAGGCTTTCCGGGGCCCTGAATCCTGACTTTCTTACTGGTTCTGGTTTCAGTTAGTAACTTCCTTTGAAGGCATATCACGAGAGTAGGAAAACGATTATAGCCGAGATTTAATATAAAATTAACATTGGACTTGCCTGCTCACTGTAGGCCTATGTCTAAATTAGTCCAAAATTAAATCCTTCATGGAAAACCTCTATTTTTTCGTGGTTCTTGCCCTTGGACTGCTTGCAATATCAGACCTTGTTGTGGGTGTTGCAAATGATGCCGTCAACTTCCTGAACTCGGCCGTTGGATCAAAGGCTGCCTCTCTCAGGGTTATAATGATAATTGCATCAGCCGGAGTTCTGGTTGGGTCAACCTTCTCTACAGGTATGATGGAGATTGCCAGAAAGGGGATCTTCAACCCGGGCATGTTTTCATTCAGCGAAGTAATGATAATATTCATAGCTGTAATGGTTACTGACATAATTCTGCTTGATGTATTCAACACACTTGGATTACCAACATCAACCACCGTTTCAATAGTATTCGAACTGCTTGGCGCATCGGTGGGCGTTGCCATTGTACTGGCAGGTAACAATCCTGATTTACCACCCCTCTCAGCCTATATCAACTCAGCCAATGTTCTTGCCATTGTCTCGGGTATTCTTCTTTCTATTGTTGTAGCATTCACTGCCGGTTCGATAATACAGTATATTACACGAATCATTTTCTCCTTTAATTATGATGGTACTTTCAGGTATCTTGGAGCCATCTGGGGTGGTATAGCGATTACGGCAATTACCTATTTTATTATCATTAAGGGCGCCAAGGGATCTGCCTTTATGACAACCGGCGCGGTTGAATGGTTAATGAATAACTCGGCAAAACTGATACTCTTCAGCCTGATAGGATGGTCAGCCATACTGCAGCTTCTCCGCTCCTTCTTCAGGATTAACATTTTAAAAGTGATTGTACTTGTTGGTACTTTCGCACTTGCAATGGCATTCGCCGGAAACGACCTGGTTAATTTCATTGGTGTACCCCTGGCCGGTTACGAGGCATTTAAACTATGGACAGCAAGCGGTGCCGATCCTGCAGCCCTTGAGATGTCGGGCCTTGCCGGAGCGCTCAGAACACCACCGGTGTTTCTGATTCTTTCCGGTAGTGTAATGGTGCTTGCCCTGTGGTTCTCAAAAAAGGCACGTTCGGTAACTCAGACAGAAATAAACCTCAGCCGGCAGGATGAAGGAATCGAACGTTTCGAATCAACCGGCTTTTCGCGTCTTCTTGTAAGACAGGGTGTTGGCTTCAGCAGGTCACTGAAATTCATTCTCCCTGACAGAGTACTGAACTGGATCGACACCAGGTTCGACCAGACAGAATCAAACAGGATTCAGAAAGAATCGGGCTCCAAATTTGATCTTCTCAGGGCATCGGTTAATCTTACAGTGGCAAGTGCCCTCATAGCAGTCGGCACATCATACAAACTCCCTCTCTCAACAACATATGTCACTTTCATGGTTGCCATGGCAACGGCGCTTGCCGACCGGTCGTGGGGCAGGGAGAGTGCTGTTTACAGAATTTCGGGTGTGGTAACAGTTGTGCTTGGGTGGTTTGTTACCGCACTCGCGGCGTTTACAATTTCATTCCTGGCAGCTTTGTTCCTTCAAAAAACCGGTATCTGGGGAATAGCCATTTTACTGCCTCTGGTTGCCGGTATCATTGTAGTAAACTTTTTCTCTCACCGCAGGAGAGAGGCCAGGGCAGCAACCACTGAGAAGTCGTTTGCCCTGTCAAAAGCCACACCGGAAGATCATTTGAATGAATGCCAGAACTTTTTGATATCCAATGTAATACTAATATCGGGATTGTTCGACAAGAGTATTATAGGTTTAATCAGAGAAGAGCGTAAGAAACTAAGAGCTGTAAGGAAATCTGTCGCTGAGATGAATGCCGAATTCAAACGAAGGAAAGATACTGTTCACGTATTCCTGAAGAAAACCAATGACGATCACGTTGAAGCAGGAGCTTTCTATGTTCAGATTTTCGATTACCTGAGGGAAGCCGGGCACTCAATGACTTACCTTACCGGGCCGATATTCAGTCATGTTGAGAATAACCACACTCCCCTTTCGCTTAACCAGCAGAAGGAACTGCGCGGACTGAGCCTTGAATTCAACGAATACAGCAATTTTGTCATATACGTCCTGAAGTCAGGAAACTTTGATGAGATAAAGGGCATGATTTCCAAACAGACAACCTTCCTCGATGCAATTGAGGAGGTCAAGAAGAAGCAACTTTCAAGAATCAAGAAAGGTGACAGCGGAACCAAAGCCGGGATACTTTATCTGAACATCCTTAATGAATCAAAGAATCTTGCTCTTCATATCGGAAATGTTGTCAAATCGTACCGCGATTTCTCAAATGACATGGCTAAATAGGCCGGTTGCAACACTCTCAATGATAAAAGGGAGTACATCTGTGTAGAAATGCTATCGAACCAGCCACTGGCAGAACGCCTCAGACCCCGCGACCTGGAAGGTTATTTCGGTCAGCCTCACCTGGTGGGACCTGACAGTGTTCTGCGAAAAATAATTGAGTCGGGCAATCTGCCCTCATTCATACTGTGGGGTCCGCCCGGAACCGGAAAAACAACACTGGCCGGCATAATAGCAACGCAGCTGAAGCGACCGTTTTATCAGCTGTCAGCTGTTAATTCAGGGGTCAGGGATGTACGGGAGAGCATAGAGAA
>VGGM01000180.1 GCA_016868515.1 Bacteroidota bacterium
ATCCCTTACCGTCTATTTCGGCATATACAATTGCATAATTCAGTTTTTGCAGACTGGGATAGACAGGATTGAGCAGCCCATTTTCCCTTGTACTCATTACAACCATTCCGCTGTTAATCCCCAGCCTGTTCAGCAACTGGCAGAGCATCATATTGATTTCTGCAGAGTTTGCCGAGCCGTCGGTAAACCGGGGCCGCAGACCTGAGGTTGAAGTAAAAAGCCGTTCCTCGTTGTTCCATTTTACGACCTTAATCGATTCATATGCAGCCTTCATTTTCTCCAGAGGAGGCAGGTTGCCTGCCTCTATCCTCTCCTTGATATCATTAAGGTAGAGTGAGCCTGTTGCCAACGCCTTGCCAAAATTCTGATCATCAGTAAGGAGTTTGTTGACGGCTTCCCAGTCAGTTGTAAAGGCCTGGTTTATACCCTGTATTGAAATCCTGAGTAAATCAAAGTCAAACCTGGTAATGTAGTTTTCGTGTGAGTTGGTGTATCCTTCGGTTTTGAATGCAGGGACATAATCGGCATAGAAAAATTCCCTTGAGTTTCTTACAGTAGTATAACCGACCTGAGTCTTTCTGAATTCGATCTGGGGATTCTCTTCCAGCAGCAACTCGGCCCTTATAACCGGAATTATGTCCTGGAATTTATAGGAGGCCGGTAAAAGGAATCTCCTGTACTCAATCTCAATTACCGATCCTTCCTTAACATTAGGCATCGCAATTCGATAATACCAGTTCCCCTGAGATACCTGCTGCTTAAAGATCGTCCCTTTGCCAATCTTATCTTCCACTATTTTACCATTAACCAGATTAAGGGTACGTGCCCTTACGGAAGAGCTTTCATCGGCGTTGAAGGTAAACTCGGCGAGGCCAGTCCCCTCCTTTCGTAGTATTTTGATCCTTCTGAAGAATGTAAACTCAAGTGTGTTGGCATTAAGGTAGCCGCTCTGGTACAGCACCACGGCATGCGCGGTTGTGTCGGCATCGAATACCGTCATATTCAGGTCATCGGTTGAAGCCTTGCCATAAGATGATGTAAGTTTCTGTGCTGTGACGGTACCTGCCGCAGCTATCAGCATAATAAAAATCAATGATCTTTTCATCATATCAGGGGTTTAGTCAACAATAGGGTTGTATCGGGAAACAATATAATAAATACTGCCTGTTCACGCAAGAGTAATCAGAAAAATCTGCTGCTGCCTTCAGATATTAATCACGGATTAATCCTGCAGATGACAAATATTATGATCCATAATTGTTTATTTGCAGGATTGAGTGTTATCTTCGGGGCAACCTGACCGTGATAAAAAACCTTACTGAAAACCCATGTACGAACTTCTTTCGCAGGTGGATGAGATCCGCCTCAACTTCAGCCAGGGCGGATTGCTCTATATGAATGTAACGCTGGCTTGCATAATGTTTGGTGTGGCACTTGATATCAAGCCGGAACAGTTTCGCAACATACTGGTCAATCCCAAATCGGCCTTTATTGGCATTGGTTCCCAGTTTATTCTGCTTCCCGCCCTTACCTTCGGGCTGGTGATGCTTCTGAAACCGCCTCCCTCTATTTCAATGGGCATGATACTTATTGCCGCCTGTCCCGGTGGCAACATATCAAATTTCATTTCGTCGCTGGCAAAAGCCAACGTAGCGCTATCGGTAAGCCTCACGGCGTTCGCCACGCTCTCGGCCACACTGCTTACGCCTCTCAACTTCGCAATCTGGGGAGGTCTTTACGTAAAGTACCAGTCGGCAGCATCGGCGCTCAACATTCCCATCCGCATTGAGTTCCTTGAAATGGCTAAGATCGTATTCATCCTCCTGGGATTACCCCTTGCTGCCGGTATGGCATTTGCATGGCGCTACCCTGAGACAACTGCCAGAATACTCAAACCGGCCAAGATTATTTCCATATTTCTCTACATGACTTTCATTGTCGGAGCACTTGTGGCAAATCTTGAATATATCCCAAATTATGTCCTGCCGGTAGGCGTTATTGTGCTGCTTCTGAACGCTCAGACGCTTTTAACCGGCTATCTTGCGGGAACCGTGGCCCGGGTATCAAAACCCGACCGGCGTACTCTGAGCATAGAGACTGGGATACAGAACTCAGGACTTGCCCTGGTACTTGTTTTCGCTCTCTTTAATGCCAACGGAGGAATGGCCTTCATGGCTGCATGGTGGGGAATATGGCAGATGGTTACCGGTATCGGACTGGCAATTATTCTGGCCCGGATTCCAATGGTTCGGCCGGTCTCCTCCTGCGCCTGAAGGACACTCTCAACAACAGGAAAGCTATGGAATACATCATAGTAGCACTTGTGGCTATGCTGGTTGCAGCGCTTACTCTTTTCTCAGGATTCGGATTGGGTACCCTGCTGATGCCCGTAATGGCGATATTCTTCCCGGTTGAAATTGCAATAGCAGCTACGGCAATCGTGCATCTCGCCAACAATATCTTCAAGGGGGTTCTGGTTGGAAGGAATGCCGATCTGAAAGTACTTTTTATCTTCGCTCTGCCGGCTGTGCTGGCGGCATTTCCCGGTGCCCTGCTTCTCAGGGCGTTGTCGGGCATGAATCCATGGGTAAGCTGGTATGCCGGCGCGCACACCTTCAATATAACACCGGTAAATTTAATTGTGGCAATACTGATGGTCATTTTTGCCGTTATTGAACTTCTGCCCTATTTTGAGAAAATGACGATTGGACGTCGCTGGCTGCCCCTTGGCGGTGTGCTTTCGGGTTTCTTCGGGGGAATTTCCGGTCACCAGGGGGCCCTCCGCAGTGCATTCCTCAGCAAGAGTGGCTTATCACGTGAAGGCTTTATCGGCACTTCGGTGATGACCGCAATAATGGTCGACATCTCAAGAATAGTGGTTTACGGCACGGCATTCTTCAGCAATGAAACAGCCATGCTGGACGAGCCTGGGATGAAGGGAGTTCTTATTTGCGGTATTCTTGCTGCCTTTACCGGATCATACACAGGCACCCGGCTTGTTAAGAAGGTGACGATGAGGCATATTCAGTTAATCGTAGGGGTAATGCTGCTTTTACTGGCGGTTGCCCTGGGATCGGGTATCATTTAACCCTCAGCACTATCTCTCCGCTGACTGGTATTGCCCTGTAGATGACCCTTGCCTCCTCTTTTGGCACAACTATTCGTATTTCGGGCTCGTAGGGGGGAAACCGGAACCGGGCAACATGCTTTGCGGAAACCAGCAAATCGTTCATCTTTCGGCGGTAGATGAACCTGTTGAGAGCAACAGCATCTTTCCTGCTATCTCTCCCGGTAACCTGCAATACCGTCAGCCTGAGACCTTTACTCAGGTGCAGTCTGAAGAATACCGGATCAATCCCCGATGTATCGGGGACAATATTTGGCATGGCCGATGCTTCAGCCGTATCGCGCGGTGCAATCTTAACCATAACTGGTTCCTTGGGAATCGATGCTATTTCAGACTCAACGGTAAATGGTTCTGCCAGCATTCTTGTCCATGTGTAATCCTCCACACCCCGGAGGCTTCCTGCAACACTGTACTCAACAATCCTTATCTTTCTTACTGTTACACCCTTTATTTCGATTGTTATTACACTGTCGGGCAGACTTACTGTTATTCCTATGGAGTCTGTCGCTGCCATCCTTGTCCTTGCCCTGGCAAAGGCGAGTCTGCCTGTTAAATCGAGGTAGAGCGAATCAGTCAGGTACTCCGGGCCGGTTTTTGAGAGTGACACCGAATCGGGAGTGAAGTTGCTGTTGAGTGAGCGGATGTACCTGACGGGGCTGATTGACGCCAGGATAAAGTAGTATATCAGTATTGCGGCCAGAATGTAATAAACAAGGTGCCTTACTGCTTTTCTGCCTGCAGACTTATTCTCCTCAGGAGGTGTGTGCGGATATGTTTTTTGGTCAGGCATCAGTATATATAGACTTTAGAGCCCACGCTAAGGGCGTTGA
Source organism: Bacteroidota bacterium (assembly GCA_016868515.1). GTDB lineage: Bacteria > Bacteroidota > Bacteroidia > Bacteroidales > VadinHA17 > SLNP01. The sequence goes on from VGGM01000180.1 coordinate 3,958, forward strand.
AGACAGCTTTCAGATCATCATCGTTCAGCCTGACGCATCCGTGGGTAACCGGCATGCCCAGTGACCGCTTGTATAAGGTTCCGTGAATCAGGTAGCCATCTCCTATGCTGAGGGCATAATCGCCCAGCGCTCCGTACTCGAATCTCGAGTGATGATCGGGCGGTGGAACAGGTATGCCTTCCTCAATAAATGCCCAGTCGGGTTTACGCCAAACCGGGTAGGTAGCTTTTCCGAGAACCCTGAACATTCCTCTGGGCGTTCTGAATATCCATTCCCTTTCGTCGTGCGATTTGAGGTGGATGTAACTTCCTGAACTGCAAAACCCCTCTCTCACAAGGGTACGGTGACGGTAGAGATAGAACCTGTTATCGGTTGTGTTTATAATGAGGTAGTTTTGCCCGGGGGTCATTGCATCGAACCTGCGTTCGACAGTCGTTACCTCTTTCCGTAACGAGTTTATCTTCTGAGTGTATGCCTTACCTGAGACCAGGCTTGAGTCACTGACAGGCTTTGATGCCGGCGGAATAAGGTTTTCACGTATTACAGGGACACCTGTGAGAAGGAAGAGGAAGGCCAGTGTAAAAA
>VGGM01000181.1 GCA_016868515.1 Bacteroidota bacterium
CGTTGCAGTGTCGTGCGATTCGCCCAGATATGGCGGCATAGACGCCTCACCGTAACCGGTAACACCGTCATATTCAAGTTCTGTAATCATTACGGCTGTTGTGGTCCTCGAGCTGCCGGCGAGGGTAAACACATGCTTCAGGTGCAGTTCGTAGGGCCGGAACCGCATTGTAAGGGCACCCGGTCTACCACGACGTGCAGCAGAACCGCTGCCGCAGCCTCCGAGCAGAGGTACAAGCGTGATACTTCCGGCCGCAATGGCGCCGTGACGGAGAAATGTTCTTCTGGTTGTCATATATTATGAAGTAAGGTTATTCTGAAATATTTACGTACCACTGATGCTCTTTCACATGCATCAGTCCGGGCTGCGATGGCAGGCCAATAACTCTCCGTGCTTCAATGTAGGTTGTAAAAAGATAGTTGCTGTAGTTGGGCCTGTCGCTGCCAAGATTGTCAATACGCACCATTCCCGACTCATGAATAACTTCGCCGTCGCCCAGGTAGAGGCCCACATGTCCTGCCCTGCGTGTCTTCTGGCTTCCGAAAAAGAGAATATCACCCGGCAGCAGTTGCGACCAGTCGGTGGCCGAGCTTTCAATCGCAGTGCCGTGCCTCTGCTGCAGTGAAGCATCGCGGGCCAGTATCACCCCGTTGACGAAGAATATCGTCTTCATAAACCCGCTGCAATCGAGCGCGTATGCCGATGTTCCGCCCCAGAGGTATGAAACACCCATAAGCCGGCGGCCGTACATTTCGAGAGAGGCAACCGTGGGAACCGCAGAAGCTGACCACCGCGAAAACAACTGTCCGTCGACGAGCCTCATAAAACCCCTGCGGCCATCGGGCAATACTACCCTGAAGTGTTTTGCACTGATGCCATCGCCAGTAACGATTCCTCCGAGGGGAACATCTGTAACAATTGCCTGCTCATTTTCACCGGCGTATATGAATGCGCTGTTTTGCAGCACAATAACCCTTTCGGCGCTGCGCCATGCAGCAATCCCTTCGTCACCTGCTATCTCAACCGAGGAGGATGTTATCCAACCCAGGTACATGTCGGGTGTCTGCACCCACAGCCAGCTGCCGTCGCGCTTCATTATCCGCAGCGGCGTACCCATACTAGCCTGGGTTATCAGCTCGGCGGCATGGCGCGGCTGTGCTCTCATATTTGCTACTGCCACCGATACAAGCGCCCAGCTGCCGGCCGTGGTGTCGGGCAGCATGGTGGTGCTGTCGGCTACGCTCAGTCCCTGGCCGCCAAACCAGGCCAGCAGTGAATCGCGGTGGGCAGGCTTGCAGAGCTCCCCTTTCAGGGTATAGACACCTCCGAAGAGGGAGACACTTACATTGCTTACCCCTTCGCGCCTGTCGGGAACCCAGTGGCTTCCGATTTCGTCAATGCTGTTCTGAATCTCTTCTATAGCCCGGTCTGTCGTACAGGCAGCAGTGGTGACTATCAACATCAGCAGCAGCAGTGTGCGATATCTTTCCTTCATCATTTCAAAAGTTGTATTACATGTTACATCTTTAACAAAAATACAACTTCTCAAAATAATGGCATCCTGCCCGATGAATATTATTAATGGCCAAACGCATAGAATTCCGGCTGCTGATTGCTATTTTTGTTGCCTAACCTGATCTGCTATGAAAATCCGGATACTTATTGCCGCTGCCATTCTCAGTGTTCCGCTCTGCCCTGTCATCGGGCAGCAGCAACTGTCTGAGACTCTCAGGAATCATGTTACTGTTCTCGCCTCCGACTCATTGTCGGGCAGGGGGTTCGGGTTCCCCGAGAAACACCTGGCAGTTGATTATATTATAAAACAATATGAAGCTGCCGGATTCTCAGCACCATATGACGGAGGGTATATACACAAATTCGAACACCGCACCGAAATAGCCCTGATTGAGGGAAAAAATATTATTGGAATTATTGAGGGGAGCGACCCGGTACTGAAGAATGAGTATATACTTCTGGGGGCTCACCTCGACCATATGGGATGGAAAGTTGTTAATGGTCAGAAAGTTGTATGGAACGGAGCCGACGACAATGCTTCCGGGGTGGCAGCCATAATTGAGGCAGGCCGCATTCTTATGGCGAACCGTGAGTCTCTTGGCCGCAGCGTCATTATTGCCGCGTTCGACGGGGAGGAGGCAGGACTGCTGGGCTCTTCGGCATTTGCAAAGACTGAGGTCCCCGGCAAATTCAAAGTAAGGATGATGTTCAGTATCGATATGGTTGGGATGCTTGAGAAGAACGGAGGGATTAACCATGCCGGATTCGGTGCATTGACAGGAGGTGAGGAGCTGGCGGCAAGGATAATTCTTGAAAACGGCCTTACTATAAATAAAGCTTATGACAAAATAGAGTTCCGTACTGACACATGGCCTTTCGCTGCGAAGGGGATACCTGCCGTCTATATCTCTACCGGACTTGTTTCGCCGTATCACAAGCCCGAGGACGATGCACATCTGCTCGACTACGCGGGGATGGCGCGGATTGTGGAGATGATGGCCGGCACTGCCGTTGAGCTTTCTAACCTTAAACCTCTTGATGCCGATGCAAGGTATATTGTCAGGAAGACAGACCCTGGTGTCAGTGCCGGGTTCAGGGCCGGGTACGGATCGGCTTTCCACGCTCATACAACTCAATTCTACAATGCAAAACCTCTTCTTTCGGCCGAGGCAGGATTAGAGGCACAGTTACGGTTAACACGGAACATTCGTCTGCAACCTGCCGTTACTTACCAGTTATCGGGCAGCAAGACAGATGCCGGCAAGTTACGTACCCATTCATTAGTGCCCCAGTTAGACCTTCTGCTGACCAATAGCGGTGGCTCGGTTATGACGCCGACAGTTTTCCTGCTGACGGGGGCATACTATTCCTGGTCATTCGCCGGTAAAGAGGGAGGCGCACCGGCCGATTTCCTGGCAAAATACGATAAGGCTGACTACGGACTCCGGCTTGGCGCGGGAATGAACATTATGAAAGTACAGTTTACCTACGTGTACAAATACGGACTTAACAGGGTTAACCTCGATCCGGCCGGAGGAGAGATATTCAACAGGGGCTTCCATTTTGCGCTTACAAGGTATTTCTGAAACCGTAAACAGTTTATTTCAGTAAGTCCCGGGTATCTGACAGCTGCAATATGAAATTTAAAGTCTGAAAACCGACAGTCAGGATTTGGACGGATTCCGGATATCATTACGAGCATTATAACAACAGATGATAAAGGAGTACACAAAACGTATCAACAAGGCTTTTGATTATATAGAAGCCAATTTTGACAGGCAGATGACACTCGATGAACTGGCCGGGGTGGCTAATTTTTCTAAGTTTCATTTCAACCGGATATTCACTGCAATTGTTGGTGAAACGCCGTTCCGGTTCATTCAGCGGATCAGGCTGGAAAAGGCAGCAAACATGCTGGTGTATAACCGTGACGAAAGTATCGGGGCAATTGCTCAGAAATGCGGCTTTTCCGACATTTCCGTCTTCTCAAGGAATTTCAGGACAAATTTCGGTGTTTCAGCATCAGCATTCAGGGCAACCCGCTGCGAAAAAAGCAATTTCAGTCAAACGGTTGGCAACAACGATCAATCCACCGGCAAGGCCTCCATGTACTTTTGCCGGAGTACTAATTCAATAAAATGGAGGTCAAAAATGGAGTTACTTAAAAGTGTGGAAGTAAAGGATCTTCCCCGTATGAATCTTGCCTACATTAGGCACATCGGACCCTACAAGGGCAATGAAAAACTTTTTGAAGGATTGTGGAACCGGCTATTTTCCTGGGCAGGCCCGCGGGGACTGATAGGCGGTCCGGGTTTTGCATCGCTGGTGATATACCACGACGACCCGAACATAACCGGCGAAGACAAACTGAGGATGAGCGTTTGCATTACCGTGCCTGAGGGAACCAAAACCGATGGTGAGGTAGGGAAGATGGAACTTGCAGCAGCAAAATACGTGGTTGCCCGCTTCAATGTCGATGCCACTCAGTTCCAGGAAGCATGGAACTGGCTTTACGGGCAGTGGTTCCCCGAAAGCGGGTATCAGCCCGACGACAGGCCCTGCTTTGAAATGTACCCGGAAGAGCCAAAGAACGGACGCTTCACCGTTGATATCTGTGTTCCGGTGAAACCTCTCTGAACCTGACATTCCGTAAGAAGAAAGCATTTGAAAACCGGTCTGGAAGTGTTTCCGGGCCGGTTTTTCCCTTTTGGGCTGGTCGGGACTGAGAACCTGCTAATTCAAGTTTCTAAAATTCATGCCTCAAATCAACCTTTTTGAGAACAAACTCTCTTACTTTTATGGAAACATTTCATTATGGCAATACCGACATCAAGGACGAAGGAACCGGGAGCGATAATCATCGACCCTGACAAATGTGATGGCTGCGGACTGTGCGTTACGGTATGCGGCGACAACAGCATCATGCTTAAAGATGGAAAGGCAGTGGCTGGCGACAATCCGGTTTTCGGCTGCATTGGCTGCGGCCATTGTATGGCAGTATGCCCCGT
>VGGM01000182.1 GCA_016868515.1 Bacteroidota bacterium
CTCCTTAAAGAATTCTGCGAGAAAAACGGGTTTGTATTCTATACCAATTATGACAGCAGGAAGGCCCGACAGCTTGAAGATAACAGCCGCGCAGCCCTTCTCTTCTGGTGGCCGCGTACAGGCCGGCAGGTAAGGGTTGAAGGCAACGTCGGAAGGGTTTCGGGGGAAGAGTCTGACAGGTATTTCAGCAGCCGCCCCGAAGAGAGCCGCCTGGGTGCATGGGCCTCTGAACAAAGCAGGGAAATAGCTTCAGGTAAAGTGCTGGAAGAGAGAATTATGCGCTTCCGTAAGGAGTTCAGGGGCATAATTCCCAGGCCTCCTCACTGGGGTGGTTACCGACTTGCTCCTGAAAGAATTGAATTCTGGCAGGAGGGTGAACACAGGCTGCACTCACGGTTGCTGTATATCCGTGAGGGCGAAGGGTGGACTTTTAAAAGGCTTGCTCCCTGAGTCTTCAGATTGAGGCCATCCTGAATTTCTTTATCTCTATCTTTTTCCAGACTCCGCCAGCGACATAGGGTTCCGTTTCAAGATAATCCTCAACCTCCTGCCAGCCCGGAAAATCATAAACCACTACCGAGCCAACCATCTTTTCATCATCGTCGAGAATCGCCCCGCCGAAAACAAACCGTCCCTCGTCTTTCAGCTCCTTAACCCTTTCGAGGTGCATTGGCCTGGCGTTCATTCTGCGCTCCAGGGCCTTGCCGTCAGTGCCGTCATAGGCAATTAATACAAACTGCATTTCATTTTTATTTTGGCTCCAATATAATGTTTTGGAGCGGTGTTTTACTAATTTTATAGCTGTTTGATATAATATGCCGGGGTGAAAAAAATATTATATGATTAAAAGAACAACAGGAACAAAAGAGTTTGGTACCGGCGTTGTGCTCAGCGGCGGTGGGGCCCGTGGATATGCGCACCTTGGTGTTCTGAAAGCCATGAATGAAGCAGGCATGTCTCCCGAAATAATCTCCGGAACAAGTGCCGGTGCGATTGCCGGAGTCCTTTATGCCGACGGATATACTCCGGCACAGATACTTAAAATTCTGGGGAAAAACAGCCGCCTCGACTTTCTTAAACTTACCGTTCCAAAAGACGGACTGCTTAAAATGAGTGGCATGATCCGGCTTCTAAGGGAAGCCCTGAGGGCAAAAACCTTCGAGGAGCTTAAAATTCCGCTTGTGGTTACTGCCACAAACCTTAATCTGGGAAGGATAGAATATTTCAGCAGCGGTGAACTGCTCTGGCCGGTGGTGGCCTCGGCAAGTATCCCGGTAATATTTACCCCGGTTGAAATGAATGGTTATAAATATGTCGACGGAGGGGTGATGGACAACATGCCAGTCGCCCCGATTGAAAAAAAATGCAGGATGATTATCGGCTCATATGTAAATGAAATTGGTGAGAGCAATAACTTCGGTTCACTTATGGGCATTGCTGAAAGATCTTTTCATCTGAGTATCATCAAAGACCTTTCGGTGAAGAAGAAGAAGTTTGACATATTCATTAACCCGCCCGGCCTGAACGAATTCCATGCGTTCGATCAGGCAAAGGCAGCAGATATTTACAGGTCGGGGTACCAGGCAGCTAAAAAAGCCCTTCATGACTACCGCCAGCTAAAGGAGGGGCTGGCTGTTTAAGCAACATCTCATGCTACCTGATCATGGCATAAAGCGCCCTGATCTCCTCTTCCCACTTCGTTTCATCGGGGGTTTCCAGTATCAGGGGCATATCATCGAAACGGCTGTCATTGACTATCATCCTGAATATGTCAATGCCAAGGAACCCCTCCCCGAGATTGTCATGACGGTCGACCCGGGTTCCGAAATCCTTTTTGGAGTCATTGATATGCATTCCCTTAAGGTATTTTAAACCGATCACCTTGTCGAAATGATCAAAGGTTTCGTTGAATCCCCGGGCTGTTTTTACATTATAACCCGCTGTATAAGAATGGCATGTGTCGATGCACACTCCTACCCTCGATTTATCCTCTACGAGATCAATAATATATGCCAGGTGCTCGAAGCGGTGTCCCATATTGGTTCCCTGTCCCGCAGTATTTTCCAGAACTGCTGTAACCCCTTTTGTCTCATCGAGGGCAATATTAACCGATTCCGCTATGAGTTTCAGGCACTCCTCTTCGGAGGCCTTGTTCAGGTGGCTTCCTGGGTGAAAATTTAGCCTGTCCAGTCCCAGCTGCGAGCATCTTTCCATTTCGTCGATGAATGCTCCCCTCGACTTTGCGAGCATCTCTTTGTCGGGATTACCCAGGTTTATAAGATAGCTGTCGTGAGGGAGTATCTGGAATGGTTTAAAATCGTACTTCTCGCAATACTCCCTGAACTTCCTGATAGATGATGCAGAAAGAGGGGAAGCGTACCACTGTTTCTGGTTCTTTGTAAAAAAAGCAAATGCTTTTGATCCTATGGCATGGGCGTTTAGCGGGGCGTTTTCGACCCCTCCCTGGGCGCTTACATGCGGGCCTATGTATTTCATGGCATCATTAATTATCGGGGTAAATCAAAAGTAACTGGTTCCGTCCCAGCAATGAGTACAGAGCTTCTCTTTAGGGAGACCAATGGCATCAACAAGGTCGTCGAGGCGCTGGTAAAGCAGGGTATCGAGATCGAGCCGTTCGGCTACCTTTTTTACCATTGCCTGGTATTTTGGTGAATCGGGATTGGCATATTCGGGGAGGTCGGCCTCGGTTCCCCCGAGTTCAGAAATGGCCCTGCGGCCGGCAAGTTCGAGTGTTGACCTCGACTGTGAGAAATTCAGAAAGTTACAGGGAAACAGCAGGGGCGGGCATGCTATCCTCATATGTAATGCAGCGGCCCCTGCTTTCCTCAGATCACGGGTGTTGTCCCTGAGCTGTGTGCCCCTCACAATGCTGTCGTCAAGACACACGATGCTCTTTCCGCTGATTATTGCGGTGTTTGGAATAAGCTTCATGCGTGCCACAAGGTCGCGGCGCTGCTGTTGTTGTGGCATAAAGCTGCGGGGCCAGGTGGGGGTATATTTTGAGTAGGCCCTTTTGTACGGTATGCCGCTTTCCTCACTGTAGCCGATTGCGTGTCCTATTCCCGAATCGGGAACGCCGCATACAAAATCTGCCTCCGCAGTGTCGCGCCGGGCAACTGCCGCGCCACACCTGTACCTGCAGGCCTCAACGTTAATGCCTTCATAGTATGAGGGCGGATAACCGTAATAAACCCAAAGGAAACTGCATATCTGCATCTTTTCTCCGGGGCCCTTCAGCCGGGTATGGCCTTCGGGCGTGATCTGGACAACCTCGCCCGGGCCAATGAAATACTCTGTTCCATAGCCAGTGTTCGGAAAGGAGGCAGTTTCGGTGGCAACTGCAAAGCCCGTATCGCTTTTCCCGATTACAACAGGGGTGCGCCCCAGCTTATCGCGGGCGGCAATAATACCGTCGGGCGTAAGTATAAGCAACGAGCATGATCCCTTAATCTTTTCATAAACATTTGAAATACCATCGGTAAACGAATCCATTTCGTTAATCAGGTTGGCAACCACCTCGGTGGGGTTAACATGACCTTCAAAGTTTTCGGTAAAGTGAATCCGCTTCCTCAGAAAGTATGTTTCCAGTTCATCGAGGTTACAGATACGGCTCACAGTCACAACCGCAAAGCGCCCAAGGTGTGAGCTGAAAAGTATGGGTTGCGGATCGGTATCGCTTATTACGCCCATGCCCAGGTTCCCGGAAAAACGATGAAGATCGGCTTCAAACTTGTTTCTGAAATAGGCATTTTCGAGGCTATGAATTGACCGCCTGAAACCATTTGCATAACAATAAAACACCATTCCCGCCCGTTTGGTCCCAAGGTGGGAATGATAGTCGGTGCCATAGAAAACATCATTGACACAGCACGATCGGGAAACAGCGCCGAAAAATCCGCTCATAATACCGGTTGTTATAATGTAAAAGCCTGCTCATCAGTGATAAAATAAGGTAGCTGCTGAAAAGCAGAAGGTTAAGTAAATGAAAGATATTATTGTGTAATTTTGTAGTTTAACCACTGTAAATTTTTCAACAATGAATGAAAAAGAGAATGCGGCCCGTCCTGCAACTGCTTCGAAAACCATGAAGGGCCTCTCGGTCGGACTAATAGCAATTGCACTTGCGCTTGCCGGTATTCTGGTGTACGTCATTCTTGCCTACCAGAAGCAAAAGACCTCGATGATTGAGATGGAGCGCATGCTTACTCAGGAGAAGGACTCGCTGGCCAATGAGCTTAAGCTTATGATACATGGTTACGATACACTAAAAACCAATAATGACACTCTTAATGCACAGCTTTCGAGGGAGCAGGACCGGATAAAGAAGCTGCTTTCAATAAATGCTTCAAATGTTCAGCTGATAAGAACCTACAGGGCCGAAATAGGCACCATGAGAGAGATTATGAAGAGCTACATTGTTCAGATTGACTCGCTGAATACCCGCAACAAGATACTCGTTGCTGAAAATGAACAGATAAGAACCCA
>VGGM01000183.1 GCA_016868515.1 Bacteroidota bacterium
GCCTCGTTTCAAATACCTTTTATTATCTTTGCATCTTAACTTATCTGAACCCATTCTAATGAAAATTACAGTTATTGGCACGGGGTACGTTGGTCTCGTAACCGGAACATGCTTTGCAGAATCAGGTGCAACAGTTATCTGCGTCGACAATGACCCTGAAAAGATAAGGATTCTGCAAAACGGATCATCTACCATTTATGAACCCGGACTACAGACAATGATCGACAGGAATGTAGCCAAGCAGAGACTGTCGTTCTCAATGAGTATCGAAGAGTCCGTCAGGCAGTCAGAAATTGTATTCATTGCCGTGGGAACTCCTCCGGGTGAAGATGGCAGCGCCGATCTTTCACATGTCCTTAAGGTAGCCGGGGAAATCGGCAAGGCAATCTGCCACTATACGGTTGTCGTTAACAAGAGTACAGTTCCTGTTGGCACTGCAGAGAAGGTAAGGGCTGTAATCACGGGGGAACTCAGGTTGAGAAATGCCGGCGTAAAGTTCGACATGGCCTCCAATCCTGAATTCCTGAAGGAAGGATCGGCGGTGCAGGATTTCCTCAGGCCCGACAGGGTAGTTATAGGGGTGGACAGTGAGGAAGCCGGCGAAAAGATCAGAATACTTTACAAACCCTTTATGCTTAACCACGAACGCATCCTGTTCATGGACATAGCTTCGGCAGAACTGACAAAGTATGCTGCAAATGCAATGCTGGCATCCCGCATAAGCTTTATGAATGAAATTGCAGCACTCTGCGAGCTGCTCGGAGCAGATATCAACCAGATAAGAAAGGGCATAGGAACCGACTCCAGGATTGGGAACAAGTTCCTGTATGCGGGTGCCGGTTATGGAGGTTCATGCTTTCCCAAGGATGTGAAAGCTCTTATCAAAACAGCCACCGATGTGGGTTATGACCCAAACATTATCAGGGCCACTGAAAAGACCAATAATATTCAGAAACATATCCTGGCTGAAAAAGTCAGAAAGCATTTCAAGGGGAACCTCCATGGTAAAACGGTAGCCTTGTGGGGACTGGCGTTCAAACCAAATACCGACGATATCCGCGAAGCCCCGGCACTGGTGTTCATCAGCGATATACTGCCGGAAGGAGCCGTAATCCGGGCATATGACCCCGCTGCAATGGATGAAACCAGGAGGCAGGTCGGTAACAAAATATTCTATGCTGCCGATCAGTATGAAGCAGTAAAAGATGCAGACATTCTCGTACTGGCAACCGAGTGGCCTGAATTCAGGCTTCCCGACTTCTCCAGAACAGGCTCACTGATGAGGGAAAAGGTAATAGTCGATGGACGAAATATCTACGAACCTGAAAACCTGGCAGGTTACGGATTCAGATACTACGGAATAGGGAGGATTGTAAAATGAAGGGCATTATTCTGGCCGGTGGTTCCGGTACAAGGCTTTACCCGGTTACAAGGGTCATCTCAAAGCAACTACTGCCTGTCTATGACAAGCCTATGATTTTCTATCCCCTTTCTGTCCTTATGCTGGCAGGAATACGGGATATTCTGATTATCTCAACCCCTCGCGACCTGCCCGCATTCAGCGATCTCCTTGGCGACGGTTCACATCTGGGTATGACGTTCACCTATGCAGAGCAGCCATCGCCCGACGGATTGGCCCAGGCTTTTCTTATTGGCGAGAAATTCATCGGCAACGATAATGTATGTATGATCCTCGGTGACAATATCTTCTATGGTCATGGCTTCGGTGATATGCTGGTTAATACCGCCAGGCTGGAAAAAGGAGCAGTGGTGTTCGGATACTTCGTAAACGATCCCGAAAGATACGGAGTGGTCGAATTCGATGACGGGATGAAAGTGGTTTCAATAGAGGAAAAACCGCCTATCCCAAAATCAAATTATGCAGTAACCGGTCTCTACTTTTACGACAACACCGTATCGGCTAAGGCAAAAAAACTTGAGCCTTCCGGCCGTGGCGAACTTGAAATAACCGATCTGAACCGGCTTTATCTTAAGGAGGGAACCCTCGATGTAAAACTGCTCGGAAGGGGAATGGCGTGGCTCGACACAGGCACTAATGAAAGTCTGCTGCAGGCTTCAAACTTCATCGCAACTCTCGAGCAGAGACAGGGCCTCAAAGCTTCGTGCGTGGAAGAAATAGCCTTTAAAAGAGGCTTTATAACCCGTGAAATGCTCCTCTCCATAGCTGATGGCTACGGTAGCTCCCAGTATGGAAAATACCTGCGGAGAATTGCCAACGAATCTAAAAAACTGAATTGATAATGAAGCTCCTGGAAACCGGATTCAGCGGTCTCGTAATCATCGAACCTGAAGTCTTCAGTGATGACCGGGGCTATTTTATGGAATCATTCAACAGTATGATATTCAGCCGGCAGGGGATCAGGTTTACCCCGGTTCAGGATAATGAATCGAGCTCAGTAAAGGGTGTAATAAGGGGACTCCACTATCAGATCAACCCCTTCGCCCAGGCCAAACTTATCAGGGTTATAGCCGGTACTGTTTTTGATGTGGTGGCAGATCTGAGAAGAGACTCAGCCACTTTTGGCAAATGGTACGGGATAGAGCTTGACGGGAATTCAAAGAGGCAGCTTTTTATTCCAAGAGGATTTGCTCATGGTTTTTCCGTGTTAAGTGAGTCTGCTGTAATTCAGTATAAATGCGATAACCATTATAATCCGCAGGCCGAAAGGGGCATCTCCCTGTCTGACCCGTATCTGGCAATCGACTGGAAAACAGACACTGCCACCGCGATCATAAGTGGAAAGGACAGACTTGCCCCTCTGTTCGCAGATGCTGAAATGAACTTTTAATCTTATTCAATGGTAACCATACTTGTAACAGGATCGAAAGGTCAGCTTGGTTCAGAACTACTGAACCTGTCAAGGGGTTATAGCGGATACGAATTCATATTCACCGATCTGGCGGAGCTTGATATCACCTCACGGGATGAGGTTGCAAGGTATATTGACGACCGAAAACCATCATGGGTTGTCAACTGTGCAGGGTACACAGGTGTTGATGCAGCTGAAAATGACCCATCTGCAGCATATGCGGTAAATGCCAATGGTCCTGCAAACCTGGCAGCAGCATTAAGGAATACAAACTGCAGGCTGGTACATATCTCAACCGACTATGTTTTTGACGGCTTGTCGAACAAACCATACCTCGAAACCGACAAACCGTCACCTCAGACAGTATATGGCAAGTCAAAATCTGAAGGTGAAACTGCCGCTCTCACACACCCCGCAACAATAATTCTCAGAACATCATGGCTTTACGGGGTATACGGTAAAAATTTTGTCAGAACAATACTCGGAATGCTCGACAGGGGCATCGAACCACGGGTGGTATTTGATCAGGTTGGTTCACCAACCTGGGCCCGCGGCCTTGCTGAATCAATTATGGCCATAATATCAGGCGTTATAAGGAATAAGACTCCTTTCGTACCGGGAATCTATAACTACACTGATGAAGGTGTCTGCTCCTGGTTTGATCTGGCTGCCGAGACTGCTGCAACTGCCCTGCGCACCGTATCGGTGCACGCTGTACGTACTGAAAGTATATCACAAATAGCACCAAGGCCGCCATACTCGGTTCTGGATAAACAAAAAATAAAGGATACCTACGGACTGAATATCCGGCACTGGAGAGAAAACCTTGTAGTATGTATCAAAATATTAACTGACGCGACATGAGCAACTATTCACCCGAAGAAATAAGGATGCGGGCAAAATCATGGCTTGGATCCGGATTTGACGAGGCCACACGCAATGAGGTCGGGAATCTCCTTGAAAACGATGAGAAAGGACTTGCTGATGCCTTCTATAAGGACCTCGAATTCGGTACCGGCGGCCTGAGAGGCATAATGGGCGCCGGCACCAACCGGATGAACATCTATACCCTTGGCATGGCGGCACAGGGGCAGGCAAACTACCTGATAAAACGGTTCGGGAAAAACAAGCCGGTAAGTGTTGCCATAGCATACGATTGCCGCAGGAACAGCAGGCTCTTCGCCGAGACTGCAGCAGGAATATTTGCAGCCAATGGTTTTACAGTCTATCTCTTTGACTCACTCCGTCCTACACCTGAGTTATCGTTCGTAATAAGAGAATTCGGGTGCAGGAGCGGAGTGGTAATAACAGCCTCCCATAACCCGCCTGAATACAATGGATACAAAGCCTACTGGGATGACGGAGGCCAGGTTGTTCCACCTCACGACCAGGGTATAATTGATGAGGTAAGGGCAATAAAATCTGTTTCCCAGATTAATTTCGGATCAGATAAAAAGAACATTGTAGTACTCGGATCAGAAACTGATGAAAAATATATTTCGGAACTCCTGAAACTAAGGCTGAGCCCTGATGAAATTGCTCAGAAATCAGACTTACCTGTGGTCTTTACCCCTATTCACGGAACCACAACCCGTCTGGGTCCCGAAGCCATTAAGGCATTCGGCTTCCGGAATATAATCAACGTTCCTGAACAGGACATCCCCGATGG
>VGGM01000184.1 GCA_016868515.1 Bacteroidota bacterium
TCAAAGACTCCCGCGCGAAATCTGCCTTCCTTCTGAATGTACCCCCGCTTTCGCGCGGAAAGGAAGGGGGGCTTTCATTTACCATACTGCCGTCCCTCCGGGACTGCCCTGAGCCCTGGGCTATACCGACCGCTCGATATTCCACATGAATGCTCTGATACCCACCTCACTGTTTATTGAATCAATCTTTTCGACCTTTGCCAGAAGGCCGTCAACCTGGTGGTCCTCAACCATTACGTACATCGCCGAGTTTATTTCCGGCCAGGTATGTGTTCCGAGATGTGGAACCCCATTGACTGTACCTCTGCCCTGCACATTTTCAATCATGCTGTATCCCCTTATTCCAAGGCTGGTAAGCATATAGTCTACTTTTTCAGTAAGGGCCTGATTATATACTATCATTACTGCTTTCATACTGCTTTTTTATTTACTCATTTAACAGATTGATGATCAGGTCCGGGCGCCCTGCCCGGACCTTTCATCATTCTTTACTCATCAAGAAACTGAAGTTCCTTTCTCAGGCTCTTAAGCTTATCGCGTTCGCCGCGGCGGGCAAAGATCACATATATTACCGGAACGATAACCAGCGTAACGAAGGTAGAGAACAACAAACCACCGATAACAGCTATACCCATCGGACTCCATATCTCCGAACCTTCGCCCTTGCTCATGGCCAGCGGAAGCATGCCAAGCATGGTCGTAAGTGAGGTCATAAGCACCGGTCTGAGGCGGGAACGCCCCGATACGGCAACTGCCTCATAAAGTTCCATTCCCCTTTCGCGCATAAGGTTTATGTAGTCGACAAGAACGATGGCGTTCTTTACCACAATACCTATAAGCATTACGGCACCGATACCGGCAATCAGGCTGAGGCTCGTTCCGGTTATGAACAGTGCAATGGCCACTCCGGAAAAGGAGAATGGTATTGCAACCATTATTATCAGAGGCATCTTCAGTGACTCGAACTGCGATGCCATTACAAGGTAGACAAGCACAAGGCTCAGGATAATAAGTAACCCAAGGTCCATGAAAGCCTCAGCCTGCTCCTCAATGGCTCCGGAAATCTGAACCTGTACTCCTGGCGGAACATCGATTTCATCGATTGCCTTCTGAATATCCATGTTAAGCTCGTTAAGGGGTCGTTTATATGGTGTTGTTGTAACCGATACGATCCTCTCCCGGCGCTTTCTCTCAATGTTAGGGGGCGACCAGAACTCCTTGATTTCGGCAATTTCGGCCAGTCGCACCATACTACCCTGGGAGTTCATTATACCAATGTTCTCGATCTCGGTAAGCGTATTGGTGTACCTCTTACTGAACCTTACAACAATATCATACTCATCGCCAAATTCACGGAGCCGGCTTGCGGTCATACCTGCAACCCTGTTCTTCACTGCCATCGATACCGTGGCGGTATTCAGTCCGTGTATCATCATCTTTTCCTGATCGAGCAGGATCTGGAGCTCAGGCTTCGATTTATCGCGACTGATCTGAACATCGCGGGCGCCTTCAATAAGCTTCATCTTTTCAGCAAGCTTCCCTGCAACTTCATTTGTCTCCTCAATATTATACCCGTAAACCTCAACGGCAACGCCGCTCCCTCCAAACATTCCACCTCCGTCATCGGACGTGGAGACTGAATAGTTTACAATCTCAGGGTATACCGCCAGCTTTGCCCGTACAACATCGGCGATTTCCCACACTGTGCGGTTTCGCTCCAGTACTGGCAACAGGCTGACAGTGTATCTGATGGTATGTGTTCCTCCTGCATTAAAGAGTGATTCGAAGCCGCCTGCATCGTCCGAACCTGTCGATGATGCTATAAGGTCTATTTCCGGAATACTCTCCTCGAGCATCTTCGTGATCTTCCCGGTAGTGATCAATGTCTGATCAGAGCGGGTTCCGGTCTGAAGCTCAATTGACATTGAGAACCTCGATTCGTCAGTTTCAGGAATAAACTCAGTGCCAATGCGGGAAAATAGCAACATAGATGCGATGAAGAAGCCTATGGAAAAAAATGTTACAAACGTCTTATGCCTGAGAGCCCACCTGAGTGTACGCTCATAGAACAGGTCGAAACCATCGAGGGCGCGCCTGATTGTCGAGTCGTAACTAAACCTTCCGGGATTTGTCTTTTTTGGCCTGAGCCTGAGCATCAGCGAACTTAGCGTGGGCGTAAGTGTAATTGCAGCTATGGTTGACGTTACCGTTGTTATTGATACAATCAAGCCAAGCTGGCGGAACAGAACTCCAGTCAGACCACTTACAAAGGTTAGTGGCAGGAATACCGCTACCACGGTAAGTGTAGTTACAATAACTGCCAGCCACACCTCGTTGGTCGCGTATATTGCTGCTTCACGCGGTCGGCTGCCCCTTTCAATGTGACGGGTAATATTCTCCAGCACTACAATGGCGTCATCAACAACCATACCGATGGCAATTGAGAGCGACGACAGCGAAATGATATTTATTGAGGCATCGGCCAGGAACAGGTATATAAATGCCACAATCAGTGAAATGGGTATGGTAAGAATAATAATAAGTGTGGCCCTCCATCTTCCCAGGAAGAAGAGAACAACAAGTATTACGAAGATACCTGCAAACATAAGGGTCGATGTAAGGTTGCTTATCGAACCCTTTATAAAGTCAGCCGTATCGAAAATCTTCTCAATCTTTACATCGGGGGGCAGTGTTTTGCCAAGTTCGGCCAGCTGGGCTTCAACCTCTTCGGCAATCTTTACCGAGTTGGCACCCGACTGCTTCTGAATAAAGAGCTGCATACCTCTCTCTCCGTTAACCTGCTCATAATAACGCGATTCCCTGATGGTGTCGCGTACCTCTGCAACGTCGCGCAGATAGATATTATTACCGTTATAACTGCCTATAACAATGTTCTTTATTACATCACTGCCTGCAAATTCGCCCTGTATCCTCAACGGGTAATCGAATTGGCCCATCTCGAGATAACCCGATGGCGTATTGAGGTTCTCAGCTCTTAAAATGTTGCCTATCTGCTCAACCGAAAGATTATAGGCCTCCATCCGCCGCGGATCAATATCGACATATATCCGCCGGCCCGGCACACCCGCCAGGCTGACCGATCCAATGCCTTCAATCCTGTTGAGCGGATTGACAATCCTTTCGTCGAGTATCTTCTCAAGGCCGGGGTAACTCTCCTTTGCAGTGATTGCGTAGAAGACAATCGGCATCATACTCGAGTTAAACTTAAGAATCACCGGGTCCTGCGCATCCTCAGGCAGAAACTGCTCAATAAAGCTCAGCGAACTTCGGATATCATTCGTCGCTTCATCGAGATTTGTTTCATACTCAAACTCAAGAAATATTACTGAACTGTTGTCACTCGAGGTGGAGGTTATCTCCTTTAGATTGCTCACCGAGTTGAGGGCATCCTCAATCGGTCGCGTTATATTGGTTTCAATATCGGAAGCACTGGCTCCGGGATATTGTGTAAATACTGATACAAACGGAATCTCAATCTCGGGGTATAGATCGACCGGGAGATTAATCAGTGAATATAGCCCCATCACTATAAGACCCACGAATATCAGGATCGTAGTGACCGGCCTCTGTACTGCATTTTTATAGATACTCATCGTTTTTGTCTCTGAAATTGTGCTACTTAACTACCTCTACCCTGTTGCCATCTATAAGCTTGGCCTGCCCCTGGAAAATAATCCTGTCACCTGTGGCTAGTTTGTCTGAGGTTATCTCAATCATTTCGTCGAACCTTTTTCCCGGAACGACTTCTATTCTCTCAGCCACGCCGCTTCGCTCAACAAACAGGTACCTCTGGTTGGTTCCCTCCTGTATAAGCACAGTGCTTGCCGGAACCACAAATGCCTCTGTCTGACCCAGTTCCATGGCAGCTCTTACGAACATGCCCGGCCGGAGTGTCTCTTTTGCGTTAGGAACCTCAATCTCTGCCTGGAACGAACGTGTCAACGGGTTAATGGTAGGGTGAACGAGCGACACCCTGCCTTCAAATACCTCGTTCCTGTAGATATCAGATGTGATTTTTACCTGTATTCCCCTCTTAACCTGCGGGAAATACTGTTCGGAGACACTGATGATGACCTTCAGGGGATTGATCTGCATGACCGTAACAATACCGGCTTTGCCACCACTGGCGGCTGAAGGTGCACCGGTGTACATTTCACCTGCCTCGTAGTACCTTCCGGTAACCACCCCGCCAAAGGGAGCTTTCATAAGGGTATTCTCCTCCATGAACTCTACATTCGACCGGGTGAGGTCGTACTGAAGCTTGAGCTGATCGTACTGCTGCTGACGGGTGCTTCCGGTCTGCAGCAAGGTATCGAGTCGCGCAAGGTCCTTTGCCAGGCCGGCAAGCTGTATTCTTGCCTGCATAAGCTGGGTGCGGTCCATAACAAAAAGGTTATCGCCCTTGCTAACACGGTCGCCTACCTCAACGTATATTTTATCGATCCGACCCGGAGAGGCGGGGCT
>VGGM01000185.1 GCA_016868515.1 Bacteroidota bacterium
GTAAAAATGATGCCGGCAATCGGAGCCTTGAATATTCCGGATACTGCACCTGCGGCACCACACCCCAGTAAAAGTGTAAGCTGCTTGTAGTTCAGTCCGAACAACCTGGCTATATTCGAACCTATTGAAGCTCCGGTAAGAACAATCGGGGCTTCTGCCCCTACCGACCCTCCGAAACCAATGGTTATTGTACTTGCAACCAGTGAAGACCAGCTGTTATGCGATTTAATAACCGACTTACCCTTGCTGATAGCCCTGAGTATCCTGCTAACACCATGGCTGATCTCATCTTTCACTATGTATCTTACAAACAACACGGTTAATACTATCCCAATCATCGGGTAGGCAAGGTAGAGGTAACTCTCAGTATCCTCTACAAAACCTTCGGTAAGAAGAAGATGCGTAAAATGAATGGTATTCTTCAGAATTACCGCAGCCAGTGCGCTTAGAAGCCCTACTACAAGACTCAGAAAATAGATGAGTCTTTTCTGCTCAGGGAAAAGCATCTTCCTGAACGAATCGGGTTTAAGAAAATATCTTATCCTTTCCAAAATCTTCATCCGAATGATCCCATTACAGTTCCCGGCAACCGGAGATGCAAATATAAAACAAAACTTCGGTGTCGCCCTTTTTAAGTAAGTTTGCATACCAAATAACAAACCTCCCGGCATCACCCAGGCATGAAAATAGATGTCACGAAATACAGGCTCGAAAACGGCCTCAGGGTGCTGGTGCACACCGACACCTCAACCCCGATGGCCGTCGTAAACCTGCTGTATAATGTGGGTTCAAAGGACGAAAACCCATCAATGACGGGCTTCGCTCATCTGTTCGAACATCTTATGTTTGGCGGAACCAGGGCCGTTCCGAACTTCGACAGCGCCCTGCAGCTTGCAGGTGGTGAAAGCAATGCTTTTACAAATTGTGACTTTACCAATTTCTATATCACTATTCCTGTAGCCAACATCGAAACCGCTCTCTGGCTTGAATCTGACAGGATGAAAGGACCCGATCTTTCAGAAAAAAGCCTGAGAGTACAGAAAATGGTGGTGGCGGAGGAGTACAGGCAAAGGTACCTTAACCAGCCCTACGGTGATGCAATGCTGCACCTTCGGCCCCTCGTCTATAAGGTACATCCATACCGCTGGGCTACCATCGGCAGCGATATACTGCACATAGAGAAAGCCAGCCCCAAAACCGTATACGAGTTCTTTAAGACACACTACCGGCCCGCCAATGCTATCCTTACCATAGCAGGCAATATCAACCCTGAAAAGGCATTCAAACTCGCAAGAAAATGGTTCAACGACATTGCACCGGGAAAGAGCGTCAATTCCAGAAATCTCCCGGCTGAACCTGTAAGGCAGGCAGGTGCAACCCTTGATCTGTTCCGCAATGTGCCTGCCAATGCACTCTACAGGGCATGGATAGTGAACCCCCGCGCCAGTAATGGGTTTCACACATTCGACATGATAACCGACATACTGGCAGGCGGTGAATCGGGAAGACTGTACGCATCGCTGGTAAGGGAAAAACGCCTTTTCACCGAAATAAACGCTTTTGTCACCGGTGAAATCGAACCCGGAATGGTTATTGTCAACGGCCGGCTGGCACCAGGTGTCAGCAAGGAAACGGCGGTGGAGGAGATTGACAGGGAGATGGCCAGGCTCGCCGCCGGCCAGATAACCGCAAGGGAACTGCAGAAAGTCAGAAACCGGTATGCGTCATCTTTCCATATGGCAAACACGGGAGTTCTCCAGAAGGCAATTGCCCTGTCGCATCATGAACTGATAGATGATGCTTCATCAATAAACCGCATGGTCGGGCTCTACAACAACATCACTATTGAAATGATATCAGACGCAGTCAAAGAGAGGCTTAATCCCGCAATGGCTTCAACACTCTGGTATAATAAAACCGACCAAAACGATGCGACTGAATAATCTGACATCAAAACCACGGGTCAGGCTGCCCCATATACCCGTTCTCACCGAACCCGATGTAATTCATCTTAAAAATGGAATCCCGGTTTTTCTTTTCCCATCAGGTAACACCGGGATAGTAAGACTTGAGTTAACATTCAGGGCAGGCACCCTGACTGAGACCCAGCCTTTGCAGGCCAGATTTACCAACATAATGTTGCCGGGCGGAACCTCTGCCATGACAGCCCGGGAAATTGATGAGGCATTCGACTTCCTGGGTTCCTTCCCAAATTACAGTGTCGATCGCGACAGGGCATCGGTACAACTATACGTGCTGCCCGAATCATTCAATGAGGCAATAACACTGCTCCGAATGGTAATATCCGATCCCGTATTCCCACCCGAAGAGCTTGAAATGCACAGGGAAACCCGGCTTCAGACCTACCTTATTAACCGACAAAGGGTTAGCTTCATATCACTGGACTATTTCTTTGAATTGCTCTTCGGATCAGATCACCCCTACGGGCGAAGAGTAATACCTGAGCATTTCGGGACGATCGGCAGGGAAAGCCTCATCGGGTTTCACAGACTATGCTACCTTAAAGGAATAGAAAGAATAACCCTGTCGGGCAATTTCGACGAATCATCCATAAAAATTGTGGTCAGTCAGTTCGAAGAGTTCCCCCCTGTTGCAGCTCAAACCAGACCACCTCAGCCTTTTCCTGCCGCTGAACAAAAAAACAAACTGTTCATTGAAAAGCAAGGGGCACTGCAAAGCTCTGTTAGAATAGGCAGAAGGATAGTTGGAATGGGGCATACCGACTTCACAGGGCTGAAAGTGACTGATACCATTCTTGGCGGGTATTTCGGTTCCAGACTAATGGCCAACCTGAGAGAGGATAAAGGTTACACCTATGGAATCGGATCGTCTCTGTTTAACCTGAATCTTACCGGAGTTCAGATGATCGCGACTGAAGTTGGCGCCGGCGTAACTGAAAACGCTTTGAGGGAGATTTATCGCGAAATGAGTAATCTGGGGGCGGTCAGGGTGCAACCATCCGAACTTCGGCTCGTAAGGAACAGTATGCTGGGAGACCTTGCCAGGCAGTTCGACGGTCCTTTTGCATCAACCGACAGTTATCTGGGGGCTCTTGAAGCGGGATTGTCAATGAGCTATTTCAGACTTCTTGAGGAAACAATCAAATCAATTACTGCAAACGAAATAAAGAGACTTGCTGAAACGTATTACAATGAGAATGATTTCACAGAAGTTGTTGCAGGAAGTATGAGATGACCAGAATCGTATTATCAATACTATTAACACTGTTTACAAAGTGGATTATTGCATCCCCTCCTAACAGCATTTTACCACCCCTTCCTCCGGTTCTGAAGAATGTTACTGTTGACAATTCAGCCTCTGCCGTAATTGTTAACTGGTTACCCAGCCCTTCTCCCGGTGTGGCAGGTTATGTGGTTTACAGGTTCAGGAACAATGAGGGGTATGCTATTGACACAATCCGCAATCCTGCAGCCACTTCATTTACTGACTTTGAAAGCGGTGCCCTGGTATTTAGTGAAGCCTATGTGGTTGCTGCAATTGACAATGAAGACAATATCAGCCCTCTATCCAATTCCCTGAGTACCATTTTTCTCTCCGCCACTCTTGACACCTGCAATAACCTGATAAAATTCGACTGGACCGGTTTCAATCCGCAGGTATCTCCGGTGTCGGAATATGAGATACTGGGTTCCGATGAGGGCGGTGACTTCGTAATGGTAGTTTCGGCAGGCAGCCAGTCTCTCTCATCGGAATGGCATGATTTTAAAACGGGCGCTTCGTACAGGTTTATTGTACGTGCCAGGATGGATGATAATTCCTCATCTGAATCAAATATGGTATTCCTGGATACTGATATCCCACGGCCACCCGACTGGATTATTACCGCAGGTATCCATCCGGCTGATCATAACCGGCTTAACCTAAGTGTTATCTTCGACAATCAATCTGAAATCACCATATTCAGGATAAGTAGAAAAGAGCTTCCCGACGGCGAATTTCTGACAGCAGGCATAGTTAATTCAGGTGAAGGCTATTTCAGTTTCACCGACAACTCATCTGACCCGGCAAAAAGATACCTCTACATTGTTGATGCCCTTAACAGCTGCGGAAACCCTGCCTTATCCTCTTCTCCAGCATCAAATATTGTACTTGAGGGCTCTGTCTCAGGTTATCTTATTAACCTTAAATGGAATCATTTTACCGGTTGGGATGAAGAGGTAACCGGCTATGATATCCGTTACAGGAAAGGAAGTGTTTACGAAACCATCAGATCATTGCCGGGCATCGATACAGCCTATATCCTCGATTACAGTACCATTATGTATGAGGTTAACGAGGCCGAGACATGTTTCAGAATAGTGCCTTACGGCGAATTCAGCGGCAATCCTGAATACGCTGTCTGGTCGAACGACTTTTGTATGGCAACACCCTCACAACTGTTTATACCTAATGCCTTTACCCCCGATGGGAACGGAGTTAACGACACATTCGGTGCTGTAATT
>VGGM01000186.1 GCA_016868515.1 Bacteroidota bacterium
CTGAATTCCCTTATGTTGCCTGTCCAGTTAATCTTCTGTAACTCTTTAATGGCATCAGGATTGATCCTTTTTGGGGTCATTCCGTATTCACCACAAATCAGTGTGTTGAAGTGTCCGGCCAGCAGGGGAATATCTTCCGACCTTTCATTCAGTGTGGGTACATGTATCAGAATAACACTCAGTCTGTGATACAGATCTTCCCTGAACCGGTTGTTGTCGATCTCTTCCCTTATGTTCTTATTCGTTGCTGCTATGACCCTTACATTTACCTGTATGTCCTTGTCCGATCCCACCCTTGTTATCCTGTTCTCCTGCAGGGCCCTGAGAACCTTAGCCTGCGCAGACAGGCTCATGTCGCCTATTTCATCAAGAAAAAGTGTTCCTCCGCTGGCCTGTTCAAATTTTCCGATCCGTTGTCTGATAGCCGAAGTGAATGAGCCTTTTTCGTGGCCGAAGAGCTCACTCTCAATAAGTTCTGATGGAATAGCTGCACAGTTTACTTCAACAAACGGGCCTTTTGCCCTGTTACTCTTCTCGTGTATCTGGTGGGCAACCAGTTCTTTTCCTGTTCCATTAGCCCCGGTAATAAGCACTCTTGCTTCGGTAGGGGCCACCATGTCTATCATCTCCCTCACCTTAATTATGCCTTCCGATTCACCAACTATTTCATATCTCCTGGAGACCTGCTTCTTAAGGCTAATGGTCTGTGTGACGAGGGTAGACCTTTCCAGTGCGTTCTTTATGGTAATCAACACCCTGTTAAGGTCGAGCGGCTTTTCAAGAAAGTCGAATGCTCCCTTCTTGATGGCGTCAACGGCGGTATCGATATTGCCGTGGCCTGATATCATTACAACCGGAATATCACTTCTAATCTCAGTGATTTTCTGCAGTACCTCGGTACCATCCATACCGGGCATCTTAATGTCACAAAGCACGATGTCGAAGTTACCCGATTCAAACATCTCTATTCCTGCCGGTCCATTCTCTGCAATCTGAACCTCATGGTTCTCATATTCAAGAACTTCCTTCAGGGTGTTCCTTATGGCCCTCTCATCATCTATTACCAGTACCCTCGACATAGAATGAATATTAGTTTGCTGCTAAAGTAATAAATTAACGGCCCGACAATTCAAATCGCAAATCGCAAATCGCAAATCGCAAATCTTAAATCTTAAATCGTTAATCTGAAATCTGAAATCTGAAATCTGAAATCCTCTACCCTTTATACATCAACCACTTCAACAACTCCTTGTAAGAGGTCTTTTTGCCATACATCAGTATTCCTGTCCGGTAAATTTTAGCTGCCATCCACACGAAGGCAAGAAAGGTTATTACCATCAAACCCATTGACAGGGCAAGTTCCCAGTAAGGCACTTCGAAAGGAAGCCGGGCCATCATCACAATGGGGGAAGTAAGGGGAATTATTGAGAACCAGAAGGCCAGACTGCTTTCAGGGTTCTGCATTGTCCCCATTGCCACCATCAGTGCAAGAATAATCGGGATCGTTACCGGAAGCATAAACTGCTGTGTCTCCGTTTCATTATCAACAGCCGAGCCTATGGCAGCGAAAACCGAAGCGTAAAGCAGGTATCCGGTAAGGAAGTAAAAAATAAAACTGAATAGGATTATTCCCCAGTTCTGGTTCCTTAATGTCTTCAGAACCTCAATCAGCTCCTTCAGGTTCGGGGCCTGCTGTGCCGCTGCAGGTTGCGCCATTGCCGCCTGGACCGGGACATCTGATGATATTATGTTCTGCGGTGTTGCCAACTCAGCCATCTCTTTTGCCTTTCCATCATTCAGCAATGTTTGTGAAAGAACAGTTACAACTCCTATTGTAAGAACAATCCATATCAAGAATTGTGTAAGGCCAACAAGCGCAATACCGATTATCTTTCCCATCATCAGTTCAACAGGTTTTACTGACGACACAAGCACCTCCACGACCCTGCTGGTCTTCTCCTCGATAACCCCTCTCATTACCTGAGAGCCGAAAATGAATACAAGCATATACATCAGGAAGCCTCCTATATATGCCATTACCATTGCCACACCTGTACTTGTTTGCTTAACCTCGCCGGTATCATCAATTCTTATAGTTTGCAGTATCACTTTCGTACGGACACTCTTAAGTATCTCGTCGAGGTTCTCAATACTATAAGTAAGAAGTTTTTGCTTTTCTATCTCCTTCTCAAGAGAATTGGATATGTGCGAAACCAGTGTTAACGGTGGCTGTTTTCTGGAGATAAGCTGTACAGCATTGGGTACATTGATTACAAGCGGCGAGATATACAGGATTCCATAATAGCCCGCCTCGCTGAAGTTGTTTTTCAGGTCATCGATATCGACATTGCCGAGATATGTGAATTCCATGTCGTCGGTTGAAGGGATCGCATTTCTGAAAAGATCGGACCCGTCTTCAACTACTGCAATCTTCTTGAATTCCTGACCCTCGGTAGACATCAGGATTGTTGGCACAACTATCAGCGCTCCCATCAGCAGCGGGGCCAGAATTGTCATTATAATGAAGCTCTTTTTCCTGACCCTTGTAATGTATTCTCTCTGGATTATGACTGAGATCTTGCTCATAACTACTGGTTTTTAGGTTAGGCTTCAACGGTTTCATTTCTCGACTGGACCACCTTTATGAAAATATCATTCATTGACGGAAGGGCCGGATTGAAGGAAAGGATATCTCCCATTTTCAGCAATTCTGAAACTAGCATATTTTCACTTACCGGTGTCCGGGTTTCAATCCTGAAAACAGTTTTGCCATTTTCCCTGGTTCTGTCCAATACCCTGTAGCCGGCCTCCCCGGTAATTGTAACATCTCCCCGGTAGGTAAAGACGTACTCATTGGCCGCCCACTTGCTTCTGATCTCATCAACCCTCCCCTGGAGTATCACCCTTGCCTTATGAATAAGGGTAATATCATCGCAGAGTTCCTCAACCGACGACATATTATGGGTTGAGAAGAGTACTGTGGCTCCGCGTTCCCTCAGATGCAGAATCTCATTCTTGATTATGCCTGCGTTGACCGGGTCGAACCCGCTGAAAGGTTCATCAAATATGAGAAGCTTGGGTTCGTGCAGAACTGTCGAGACAAACTGGGCCTTCTGCTGCATTCCTTTAGACAGTTCCTCCACCTTTTTGTCCCACCAGCTGTCCATTTCCAGCCTGCCGAACCAGTTCTTCGCTCGCCTGCCAGCCTCTGCACTGCTCAGACCCTTAAGCCGGGCAAAATAGACGACCTGTTCACCAACTTTCATCTTTTTATACAGCCCGCGTTCTTCGGGCAGATAACCAATCTGCGTCACATCAGAGGGTTTCAGCCTCTGTCCGTTAAGAAAGAGGCTGCCACTGTCGGGACCGGTAATCTGGTTAATTATTCTGATAAGGGTTGTTTTCCCTGCGCCGTTCGGTCCAAGCAGTCCGAAAATAGACTGCCCGGGCACCGAAATGCTTACCCGGTCGAGCGCCAGGTGATTGGCAAATTGTTTGGTCACCTCTACTGCTTCAATAAGTGCCATGTTAAATTATGGTTTGGTTAGAAATCAATGTCTGGTTCTGCTGGTACGCCAATACAAATAAACCTGATGGAATTATACCCTGAAAATTTTTTCGGTAAACAGGGTCGATTGTCCGGTGAACATGCAATCTCACTATTCAAAGTAATTCCGCATTCTTTCAAAGAAACTCCTGTCGTTACTGTCGGGTGCGGGCGTAAATGAGTCTGACTCCCTCAGTTTCTCAATTATTCTCTGGTCCTCTTTCGTCAGGCTTTTTGGGATCCAGACATTGACATTTACAAGCAGGTCGCCTCGTCCGTAACCATTTACCTCCGGCAGCCCTTTGCCTCTGATCCTTAATATTTTACCTGCCTGGGTCCCCGGTTCAATCCTTATCTTTACCGAATTCTCAACAGTCGGTATTTCGACCGCTGTACCGAGAATGGCATCAGGAATGCTTATGAAAAGATTAAATATCAGGTCATTTCCCTCTCTTATAAGATCGGGATGATCCTCCTCATCGATAACTACCAGCAGGTCGCCGCTGATTCCGCCGCGCCTGGGGGCATTTCCCTTTCCACTGACAGTCATCTGCATACCCTTGCCAACGCCTGCCGGGATATCTATCTTTATTATCTCCTCTCCCTGAATTATTCCTTCACCGTAACATGAGGTACATTTCCTGGTTACTGTTTTTCCTTCACCACCGCATGCCGGACAAACCGAGGAGGTCTGCATCTGTCCGAGGAAGGTATTGGTGACCCTTGTTACATGACCCGATCCCTTGCATGTGGAACAGGTGGTTATACTGTTCTGATCGGCTGCCCCCGAACCGTCACAACTGGAACATGCGATGTATTTGCTTACTTTTATTTTCTTCTCAGCCCCGCCCGATATCTCCTTAAGATTCAGTTTTACCTTTAC
>VGGM01000187.1 GCA_016868515.1 Bacteroidota bacterium
GCCGACAAGCTTATACAGGCAGTGATTGAACCATGCAGGAAGGCTCTCAGCGACGCTGGTCTTTCCACATCCGACATTGACGAGGTTCTGCTGGTTGGAGGTTCCACCAGGATGCCTTCAATTCAGCAAACTGTTGAGAAGTTCTTCGGCAAGGTGCCTTCGAAGGGAGTAAATCCCGATGAGGTCGTAGCTGTCGGTGCCGCAATACAGGGAGGTGTTCTTACCGGCGAGGTAAAGGATGTACTGCTTCTTGACGTAACCCCGCTGTCACTGGGTATTGAAACAATGGGTGGCGTTATGACAAGACTTATAGAATCAAATACAACCATTCCAACCAAAAAGACCGAGGTCTTTACAACAGCGGCCGATAACCAGCCTTCGGTTGAGATACATGTACTGCAGGGCGAACGCCCGATGGCAGCCGGAAATAAAACGATAGGAAGGTTCCACCTCGATGGTATTCCGCCTTCCTCAAGGGGAATACCCCAGATTGAAGTAACATTCGATATCGATGCTAACGGTATCCTGAATGTGAGCGCAAGGGACAAGGGAACAGGTAAGGAGCAGCGTATACGGATTGAAGCATCCTCGGGTCTTACCGACGACGAGATAAAGAGGATGCGGGAAGAGGCGAAAGCCAATGAGGAATCTGATAAAAAGGCAAGGGAAAAGGTTGACAAGATAAATACAGCCGACAGCCTTATCTTTCAGACTGAAAAACAGTTGAAGGAATTCGGTGACAAGCTTCCATCCGACAAGAAAGCCCCGATTGAAAGTGCTTTGGCTGAACTGAAGGAATCGCATAAAAGTCAGGACATCGACAGAATAGACAAGGCGATGGCTGAGCTTAACACAGCCTGGCAGGCGGCATCCGAAGAGATGTATAAGGCATCGCAGGGACAGGCACAGGGACAGGCCGGAGCACAACCTGACGCAAGCTCAGGGAAAGCACCAAACGATGAAGTAACTGATGTAGACTTCGAGGAGGTTAAATAGCCTCGTTGGCAGAAACACGAATCCCGGAGCATTCCGGGATTTTTTTTACCTTTACGGTCAGAATCCAGCAATAGGCACAACATGAAAAGGTTTCTTCCATTAATTATTCTTCTGTCCGCTTCCCTCACTGTCCTGGCACAGGTTCCCGATACAATAAACATAACCGACAGCAGGGGTAAAAAACAAGGTTACTGGATTAAAAGAGATGATGACGGAAAGGTACTTTACGAAGGCCGGTTCATAGATGATAACCCCGTGGGCGAATTCCGCAGATATTATCCCGATGGCAGGCTTAGATCTCTGATGGTTCACTCCGGGGGAAGCCCCGAAGTGTTCGTGAAGTTTTTTCACCCCAACGGGTTCATTGCAGCAGAAGGACTATATATAAACCAGAAGAAGGAGGGAAATTGGAAATTCTTCTCAAAAAACAGCAGTGAATACCTGATTTGTGAAGAATTATACCGGAATGACCTCCGGAACGGGCCATCAGTAAAATACTACAAGGACGGGATCATTGCAGAAAAGCTAAACTACACTGATGATATTCGCACCGGCGAATGGACACAATACTACGTAACCGGCAAACTTTGTATAAAGGCAGCCTATGTAAAAGGATTGCTGGAAGGCCCTTTTGAGGTTTTCTACCCTAACGGACAGCATGAATTTAAAGGCCAGTATACCAATAATGTCAGGAACGGGCTATGGTTGGTTTATAAGGAAGACGGGAAACCGGAATTTGAAATGAATTACAAAATGGGCAGGCTCGATGATCCCTCATTCGCCCAACGCGAGAATAATTTTCTCGACATGCTCGAGAAAAACAAGGGAAAAATAGCCGACCCCGAGATTACCGGGATTATCTGGAATTAGAGACCGGCTGAACAATGAACGAAAGACTGTCACTTAGTAGCCTGCAGCTACTTATCAGAGACTCAATCGTTCTGGCTATGCCCGGTGCATACTGGGTAACCGCCGAAATAGCCGAACTGAAAGAGAACTATTCGGGCCATTGTTATCTTGAATTGATTGAGAAGGATCCGGCAGGCGGGAATATCAGGGCACGCGTAAGGGCAACCATCTGGGCTGCCCGGTACCGGATGATTAAACCACAATTTGAAAACACCAGCGGCATACATTTCGCTGCCGGATTAAATGTGCTGCTGAAAGTCACCGTTGAATATCATGAACTGTACGGTCTGAGTCTGAATGTCAGCGATCTCGACCCCGGTTACACAATGGGCGCTATGGCCCTGCAAAAGGCTGAGATTATCAGAAGACTAAAAGAAGAGGGCGTCTTCGAAATGAACAGGGAACTGGAGTTCCCCCTGTTGCCGCAAAGAATTGCTGTTATCTCATCGGAATCTTCAGCAGGATACACAGATTTCTCAAAACAGCTATCGGGAAATGCTTTCGGGTTTGCCTTTTATGCAGAACTGTTCAGCTCTCCCGTGCAGGGTGACGAAACAGAAAGAGGTATAGTCAATGCCCTTAACCAGATCGGTGACAGAGCCGGTGATTTTGATCTCGTAGTGGTACTGAGAGGTGGGGGCTCCGCTGCCGACCTCCGTTGGTTCGATAATTATGCAATAGCTTATCACATAACACAGTTCATGCTTCCTGTACTCACAGGCATAGGTCATGAAAAGGATATATCTGTAACAGATATGGTGGCGTGGAAAGCATTGAAAACGCCAACCGCAGCGGCCGAATTCATAATAAACCAAACCCTGGAAACTGAAGGCATCATCAGGCAATCCGGATTATCGCTAAGGGAGATCACAAATGATCTATTAAGTGTTTATGGCTCTCATATCATTGAAATAACCCGCAGGATTCTGCCAGCAACATCGCGGGTAACTTCAACATCAAGGATGCTGCTGGGGACGCTGACGGGCCGGGTCTCCTCGTCATCATCTTCTTACCTGAGAAAGGCGATGGTGAAATCAGCGATGGCACAGTCAGAAATAAAAAACAGATCTTTTACGATTCTGATATCCGGGCACAACAAACTGGATCCAACTGAAAAAGCTGTTAAAAAGGTAACCCGGATGCTGATCGGAAGAAGAAATGAGGAGGTAACTATACTGGATTCGATGATACGGATGTCTGATCCGGTTAATATTCTGAATAAAGGCTTTACCATTACCGAAGTAAACGGAGTACCTTTAAAGGACTGCTCCGGCCTGAAGAAGGGTGATATTATCGTGACACGGTTCAGGGATGGAGAAACCGACAGCAAGGTGACAGAAAGAAGAGAAAGAAGACAATAAAGAGAGAAAATATGACAAGGAAGGAGATGAAATTCAGCGACGCCATGAAGGAGGTTGAAGCTATCCTGGGCAAGATGGAACGTGGCGAAATGGATATCGATGAACTATCAACCGGTGTTCGCCGCGCAACCGAACTTATCAGATTCTGCCAGAAGAAACTCAGGACTACCGAGGAGGAGATCGAGAGTATCTTCAGGGAAGAGTAGAAAAGCGAAGCCGCTAATCGCGATGATTAACGGCTTCAAACTTCATTACCCTAAACCTAAAGTCCAGAAAACAAACAACTGTCTCTGATGCAACCTTCAATTAATTAAACGTAAATTGCGACAAAAAGTTACAAAAAAAACATTGTATTTTCAAATTTAGTTGATTTTTTTTATTCTACACCCAGTACATCCTTGAACGCCTTCCTGAAGGTATCCTTCGGAAGAGCACCTGTAGCCATCTGCGGCTGGCCGGTCATAGGAATAAAAAGCAGCGACGGAATACTCCTGATACCAAATACAGCCGCCAGCTCCTGTTCAGCCTCCGTGTCAACCTTGTAAATATTTAGCTTGCCATCATATTCGGCAGCCAGCTCCTCAAGAATCGGCGCTACCATTTTGCATGGCCCGCACCAGTCAGCATAAAAGTCAACAATACAGGGTTTGTCTCCTTCATATTTCCACTCCTGGTTCTTCTCATAATTGAAAACCTTCGTCAGAAACGTCTCCTTCGTTAAAAACTCTACCATTTTTTATATTTAATAACCAGTTAAAATTTCAATTGTTCATTCCCTGCAATAGATGTACCACTCCTGCCAAACTAATACAATATACGTAAAATCAACCCAAAATTGTAACTTTGTCATGAAAAAGAAACATATTGTCATATCTATATATGCACATTTGTCTATATGACGACGTATTCAAGCTTATCTCCAAGGTTCTTGATAGTGAGGGAACCAGGGGGTTTGTTATAGGGGGTTATGTTCGCGATCGCTTGCTGGGCCGGAATACCGAAGGCAAGGATATTGACATACTTGTTGTTGGTGACGGTGTTGATATTGCCCGAAAAGTTGCAAAAATAAGTGGTAAAAACAGGAAAGTAACGGTTTTTAGGAATTTTGGCACTGCCATGTTTAGGCATGGCGACATTG
>VGGM01000188.1 GCA_016868515.1 Bacteroidota bacterium
TCATACCTGCCCTTTTCGACGCTGATCAGCAACCCCCGGGCCAGCATATAGTCTCCGACAAGAACCGCTATTTTACTGCTCCAGAGAGCGTTGATTGAAATAGCCCCCCTTCTTTCATTGGCGTCATCAACAACATCATCATGTACAAGTGAGGTTGTATGAAGAAGTTCAATAAGAGTGGCCGCAACATATGTCGGTTCGCCAATTTCTCCGTGGAGCTTTGACGAAAGCAGAACAAGCAAAGGTCTCATCTGCTTTCCCTTGCGTCGGAGAATATAGTTTAG
This sequence comes from Bacteroidota bacterium, assembly GCA_016868515.1. Taxonomy (GTDB): domain Bacteria; phylum Bacteroidota; class Bacteroidia; order Bacteroidales; family VadinHA17; genus SLNP01. The sequence goes on from VGGM01000188.1 coordinate 285, forward strand.
CACTATCCTGAGAAGGGGAATATTGCTTCGCATTGTCTGGCTGAAATACTTTTCGAATTCAGCCATCTCCCTGTCAACAGGTTTTCTGATCAAGCCCAAAACCGGCATGGTAAGTATTTATGGTTCCCAAATATAGTAAATCTGGCATCAAAACGTCATAATGTTATTGTTACACGAAAGATAACAACCGGAGATAAAGTATAGTTCAGCTTTGTAACATATTCAGTATATTAACATATTTATATATATTTGTGAAATAGTTAACAGCATTCATGGAGTCAAATGAATTAACTGCAGAAAACCTTGACAGGGCGGCCGGGATGCTTAAGGCCATTGCTCATCCGGTAAGGATTTCAATAATCGGTTTTCTTGAGGATGGACGAAAGCTTTCGGTAACTGAGATTTACAGCCAGCTTGGCATAGAGCAGTCCACGGCCTCGCACCATTTGGGGATACTTAAAGACAAAGGAGTTCTGCTTTCGAAGAGGGAGGGTAAGAACACTTATTATTACCTCCGGCATGAGCGGCTTAGGGACATAATCACATGCATAAGCAGTTGCGGCAGATAGCTATTTGTTTTCAGCACTCATTTCGTGGGGGAAAAACCGCTTCTGAAACAGAATAATGGCAATAACTCCGGTGCTGATGGCACTGTCGGCGATATTAAATACCGGCCGGAAGAATATCAGTGATTGTCCGGGTTTTACAGGCGACCAGTCGGGCCAGGTTGTATTAATAACCGGGAAGTAGAACATGTCAACCACCCTGCCCTTAAGAAACCCTGAATAGCCACCGCCCTCCGGAAACATTACAGCTGGCTGGTAATAACTCTCCGAAAAAATCATTCCATAGAAGAGACTGTCAACTATATTACCCAGGGCTCCGGCAAGAATTGCACTAATTGCAAGTATCATTCCTGAAGGAACATCCTTTTTTACAAGCATTACAAGGTACCAGATTATTGCTGCTGAGGCAGCCAGCCTGAATAGAGTGAGAATAATCTTTCCGGTTTCTCCTCCAATTTCCATTCCGAAAGCCATTCCATTGTTTTCAATGAAATGGAGCATTGCCCGTTTACCAATAAGTGGTATATCCTGGCCAATCACCATGGTGGTCTTTACCCATACCTTAAGAGCCTGATCGGCAATCAGGATGATTATAACAAGCATTACAGCCCTGGTTCCCTTCGACATAAGTATTTTAATTTGAAAATCAGTTGGCGAAGATATGAAAAATAGTTTAAAGAGCTAAAGCTCCAGGCTCGGGCAAAGTGGCTGACCGGGGGCGTTGGTGAAGAGCTGTAACGGTACCGCAATACTCAATGTAAAACGTATATTTGTTAATACCCTCAATATTATTTTGGAAGGTTATGAGTAAAACTATTTATCTGATAATGACTATTATAGCAGGTCTGGGATTCTCCTGCTCCAGGCCTGCCGCAGAGGCTGAGGGAGACCTGCCCGGGCTTTTCTATAGTGATTTTGCAGGAACCTGGGACGAAGCTGTACCACTGGGCAACGGGATGCTTGGGGCGCTGGTGTGGAAAATGGGGGATAATCTCAGGATATCCCTTGACAGGGCCGATCTTTGGGACCTTAGGCCAATGCCATGGATTAATGATACTACCTGGAGGGTTGCCTGGGTTTCCGACAAGTGGGAAACAAACAGGTATGCCATGGTTCAGCAGGCGTTCGACAGACCATATGATGAGCTACCGGCACCGTCGAAGATACCGGCAGGAGCTATTGAGTTTGATATTTCCGGGCTGGGCGAAACGGAATATGTACGCCTGAACACCGCTGATGCCCTGTGTGAAGTGAAATGGAAAAACGGAGCCTCTCTGAAGGTATTCGTCAGCGCCGGTGACAATACCGGCTGGTTCGAATTCCGGAATACCGGCGGTGAAATGTTGCCGGTTCTCGTGGCACCTTCGTACACCTCCCCGGCCTCAACCGATCGCACCGGATTGCCTGCCGGCGACCTGCAGCATCTTGGTTACCCTGCAGGAACCATTGTGTCTGCCCCGGGTAGCATAATTTACTCCCAGAAGGGGTGGGGTGACTTCAGTTACGAGGTGGCCGTCAACTGGCAAAAAGAGGAAGGGGCAACAACCGGTTGCTGGAGCATAACCTCCACAAATCCGGGCTACAACGAAGGCAAGAGTGCAGCCGTGATATGCGGGGAGGCTTTACCGGAAGGATTTGCCCGGGCACTCAACCGCCACGAGGGCTGGTGGCGCGACTACCGGTCGGCCTCCTCGGTATCTCTTCCCGATACGATACTGCATAAACAGTGGTATCTTGAGATGTATAAGTTTGGCTCTGCCGCCCGCAGCAATACCCCACCGGTATCACTTCAGGCAGTGTGGACGGCCGATAACGGAAAACTGCCACCATGGAAGGGCGATTTTCACCACGACCTGAACACCCAGCTAAGTTACTGGCCCGCCTACAGTTCCAATCACCTCGAAGAGGCATCGGGTTTTACAAACTGGCTGTGGAACCTCAGGGATACATTCAGATGGTACACAAATACTTACTACGAAACCGGTGGTATTAATGTGCCGGGGGTTACCACCCTCGACGGACAGCCTATGGGAGGCTGGATACAGTATTCATTCGGGCCGACGGTGTCGGCATGGCTCGCCCACCATTTCTATCTGCAGTGGAGGTATTCCCTCGACCGCAGGTTCCTGGAAGAGAAGGCCTTCCCGTGGTTAAGGGAGACGGCGGTACATCTTCGCGATCTCTCCGTAATGGATGAAAACGGCTTCAAAAAGCTTCCCCTCAGTTCCAGTCCGGAAATTTTCGATAATTCTGCCAGGGCCTGGTTCCCACAAATGACAAATTTTGATCTTGCCCTTGTACGATGGACCTTTGAAAAGGCCGCAGAGCTGGCTTCAGAGCTGGGGCTGGATGAAGAATCGGAGTTGTGGACGGAGGAACTGCGGCTGTGGCCCTCATTTGCTGCTGACGATACCACGGGACTGCTGTTTGCACCGGGCTTGCCGTACCTGGGGTCGCATCGCCATTTTTCGCACCTGATGGCTTTTCATCCGCTCGGGTTGATTGATTATTCGGGGGGAGAGGATGAGCGCAGGATCATTGATCTTACAATTGGTAATCTTGAGAAGAATGGCACAGACTGGTGGACTGGTTATTCGTTTGCGTGGCTCGGAAGCCTTTATGCCAGGGCGTTTCGCGGAGATGATGCCGCGCAGGCACTCAGGACATTTGCGGAGTGTTTTTGCCTTCCGAACAGCTTTCACGTGAACGGCGACCAGTCGGGCACGGGAAAATCGAAGTTTACATACCGCCCTTTCACTCTTGAGGGAAATTTCGCCTTCGCTGCCGGGATACAGGAAATGCTTCTTCAGAGTCATACAGGGGTTCTGCATATCTTTCCGGCCATACCTGACTCATGGGCTGATGTTGAGTTTGCAACTCTTCGTGCTGAGGGGGCGTTACTGGTAAGTGCCGTTCGGAGCGAGGGGGTTGTAAAACGGGTTGAAATTGAATCGGAGAAGGGTGGTGAAGTGCGGTTGAAGAACCCTTTCAGCGGCGGCAGATATGCTTCAGGCAAAAGAATCACCGTTGATGGTGATAACCTGGTTTTTACTCTGCTTCCCGGGGAGAATATCCTAATTAAATCGTCAAAAGACTGAAATGCCGGGCGGTCAGAAAAAGAGAAAGTATTGACGATCATTCTATGACCGGAACAGCTTATACCTGGACGATACCATCATCAGAACGGCCAGAAGCACGAATAAACCAATGTTTCCGGCCAGGTAGGCATAGTCTTTCAGCGCCAGTAGGATGAAGATAAATGTGTACAGAACCGTAAGCATTCCGCTTACAGCAACTACCACCCACCAGTTCTTCATCAGCGACCGGAAGAATGCGGTCAGCAGTCCGATGGTCGCCACAGAGGCGATCAGATATGCCGGACTGAAACCGGTGTGCTCGCTGAGGGCGCTGAGCAGCGAGAAGAACAGAATCAGGGCAAAGGCCACAAGTACATAGTAAAAGATGCTGATATTCTGAGAAGAGCGTATTTCGACAATAACAAGAACAAAAAATGTAAGAATTATAAACA